>CALESU010000143.1 GCA_937914905.1 uncultured bacterium | reverse complement strand
AGATTGATACAGAGCCTCAATGTCTGGAATTCTTTTTCACACCACATCAGAGGACCCTCTCCATAGCCACTGATGCACCCACCAGCCCGCTATTGTGGGATTTCCGGTGTATGCGGAGATGCGGTTGTAGTCAGTGTATGAGTCCCCCTGCGCTTCCACTATGACCTGTTGTCCGGGAACAAAGCGATTGATGTAATTGATCATTTCATAGTCTTGAGGATGGGTATTTTCCAACCACCTCAAACCATCAAGGTTTGGGAGAGATTGAAAGGTTGCAGGATCATTTAGTTTGCCATAGTAAGAAGGGAATGCAAGAAATGGGTAGATCCCTACTAGAATCACAAAGGGGAGAAGAATAAACACCATACCAAACCGTGCCTTTGACTCCCATAATCGGATTCGATACAAAACAAATGTTGAAGCGATGCCCATAATCATAAATGCCTGATAGCCCATCTTAAACATCGTGTTTGCACGAAAATGGCCGGGATAAATATCTTTGATATAAAAAAACTCAGGAATAATAATGAGAAATGTGCCAAATCCAAAGAGCACGAGAGTAAATAAATCCATGCGAGCCAAGCGAAAATGCGAACTTTTAATGCGAATGAAAAGATAAACGAGGTACACGAACGCCGAGATCCAGAAAAATCCCCATAGTACAAAAAGCATCCAAATAGGCGAAACTTGACAGTTGCCCTCTTCAAAGAGAAATGGCCCCAATGATTTAAGTTGAATTAAGAAATGAGGAGCACAATTAACGCCAATTGAACTTGCAAATGGGTCAAAAAACCATGAAAAGGGAAGTGCACTTATGAAGAAAGAGAGAGCTAAAAATCCTACGGAAACAAACAGATTGAGAGAAAAGCCATATATGAACAGTAACATAAATCCAGACAATAGAAGATATATGGGTCCATCAAACGCATTTGTCATGTAATTGATTCCTATGAAAAAACCTAAAATCCCCAAGAGACTGAAATCTGAATGGGAAAGATTCACTGTTTTAAAATAGCGAAACAATGCAGAACCATTTTCCGAGTGCGTATTTTTGGTGAGTTTCTTTTTGACCATTGGGGGAACACGAAGAAATAGGACAAGAAGAGTAGCTAGGGTGAGAAGTACAAAAGGGATGTCAAATACATGACCATGAAGATCTGCTACCACATACGAATACGAAGGAAATTCGTGAATGGTGAAAGGGATAAATCGAGTGGCGTTTGGATACCAATATTTTGAAGAGTCAACCAATCCATGTAAAGCACCAGTTCCTGAGCTTCGAAGCGCTTCAGAAAGGGCTTGGGGAGAGGTAAGTATTTCCCAAAAAGGGATGGGTGATTCATTGGGGTATCCTGTTGTAAACAAATAGAGAGTATGGAGATTCCCCCCCAGATTCACCAGATAACTTCCCACGAGCCCAATGAAAAGGGAAGGAATACTGCTGATATGACTTTTCTGAAAAACAGATTTTCGAACCTCTTGGACGATGGTGGCAATAAGAGAAAACGCAAGTGTTAATCCTTGAGCCAGAATTGTTGCAAGAATGAGGTTGTAGCTTACGAATGGGTTTGTGCCGGTAAGTTTTGTGAGTACGGCTCCAGTCAAATGCCCAAAGTAGTAGTAATTGATGGGATACCCTTGTGGATTTTGCGAATCTGCAGAAAGCCACATGTCAAGGGGTGGAAAGTATGTTGATTTTAAAATAGATTGCATGAATCCAAAATCCATAAACTTTTCCAATCC
>CALESU010000142.1 GCA_937914905.1 uncultured bacterium | reverse complement strand
CCATCAAAAGTGATGACGTGAGAGGAAGACAAAAATCATTTGAAGCAATTATTAAGGGATTGGATATTCCTCAATCGAGTGTTCCTGAATCCTTTAACGTACTTGTCAAAGAATTGAATGCGCTTGGGTTATCAATTGACTATATTTCCTAATCGATTATGGACGACATGCAAATATTGGATTTCTCTGGTTTACGAATTCGCCTTGCTTCGCCTGACGATATTGTCAAGTGGTCGCATGGAGAAGTCACCAAGCCAGAAACCATAAACTACCGAACCTTTCGTCCTGAGAAAGATGGTCTTTTTGATGAGCGTATATTTGGACCTACAAAAGACTATGAATGTTACTGTGGAAAATATAAACGAATTCGATACAAAGGGATTATCTGCGATAGATGCGGAGTAGAAGTCACCACCTCAGTCGTTCGAAGAGAACGAATGGGACACATCAAACTCGCAACTCCTGTTGCCCATATTTGGTATTTCAAAGGTGCGTCAAACCCATTAAGTATCATCCTGGACATTCCTACACAGACCATGGAACGGATCGTGTATTACGCTCTGTTTTTGGTAACTGACATTAATAAAGAACGTCAGGTTGAAGTTGGAGCAGCTCTTGACAAACTCAAAGATGAAGAAGTCAAAAAGCAAGAAGTATGGTATGAAGAAGAGAAAAAGAAACTCTCTGACACGTATGATGCAGAAAAGAAAGCAATTGAGAAAAAAATCTCAAATACGGAACAACGCGATCTTACCATGCAAGAAGTTGATTTGAAAGAGCGCGATGCATTCCGCAGACTTTCTGACCGATTCATCGAACGGAAATCAAAGTATGTTGCGATGTATGAACGGTTGAGTAAAGTGGTCAAATCATTAAAACCTCTTGATACTCTCGAAGAAGAAGACTATCTCTTTTTGAAAGATTACGAACTTGAAAACTTCGTGTCTGTCGGAATGGGAGCTGAAGTAGTTCAAGAACTACTTTCGAAACAAAATCTCAAAGAACTAATCTCCGAAACCATGAGTCGAATTTCCAAAACTCGTGGTGAAAAACGAAGCAAACTGTTGAAAAAAGTCCGCATTCTTGAGTCATTCATCAAAAGTGAAGCATCTCCGGAGTGGATGATGATCACTGTTTTGCCCGTAATCCCGCCTGACTTAAGACCTGTCGTTCAACTTCCTGGTGGAAAATTTGCCACTTCAGATTTGAATGATTTGTATCGAAGAGTCATTAATCGAAATATCAGATTAAAACAGCTTATTGAGCTTGGTGCTCCTGAGATCATTTTGCGTAATGAAAAGCGCATGCTTCAGGAATCAGTGGACTCACTTCTTGATTTGCAAAAATCTCGAGGTCGTGCACAAACCAGACGATCTGCAAAAAAACTCAAGTCTCTCTCTGATGTCCTTCGCGGAAAGCAGGGACGATTTAGACAGAACTTGCTCGGAAAACGCGTTGATTATTCAGGACGTTCCACGATCATTGTGGGTCCAGAACTAAGAATTGATCAATGTGGTATCCCGAAAGAGATGGCTCTTGAGCTCTTTAAGCCTTATTTGCTTCATGAGATCATCATCCGAGGACTTGCACCAAACATCAAAAGT
>CALESU010000141.1 GCA_937914905.1 uncultured bacterium | reverse complement strand
TGGCCGTTCCCTTATTCCTATTCGTCGAAACAATCATACATGAATATATTCGCCCTCATTACTTAAGTAGCTCAAAAGAACAGGCTAAAAAAGAAGACCCTCTCCCATAGGTCTCCATTTCAACAAGAAATTACACGAAAATAAGCGGGAATACTGCGGGATATACTCGGGAATAATAAATGTATAATCGGGAGAATATGAGTATGTCTTTTTGGTATGCGCTTATTGCCGCTGCATTGGGTGGAGCCGTTCCTGTGCTTGCGAAATTTGGTTTGGAAGTATTTCCTTCTTTTACCCTCAATTCAATCCGATTCTTCTTCGCATCACTTTGCTTAATCCCTTTTGTATTCGGAAAACTATCTTTCGACAAAAATCTTGTTAAAAAACTCATACTCATATCCCTTGTGGGAAGTGCAAACCCCATTTTATTATTTATAGCTCTCAATGTTACCACCGCATCTGTCACCCCCCTAATTTACGCATCAGTTCCCCTCATGGCGGCGATTTTTGCAACAAGTAAAGGGAAAAAGCTTTCAACACACCAATGGTTGGGGGTAAGTATTGGTTTTTTAGGTGTTGCTACCGTGGTCCTTTTACCCGTTCTTCAAAAAAACTCACTCGGTAGTTTGGGAGGGAATCTCCTCATTATGATTGCGGCGGTATCATTTTTTGCCTACAGCGAACTTTCGAAAAAAATCCAAACTTCACACACCATTTCTCCCCTTGTTCTCAGCTTTTTTCTTGCATTTAGTTCACTCATCTTATCCTTACCCTTAGGGATATTGTCATATATTAACGAAGGAGATCCATCCAAAATAACCTCATTTCATATCTTAGCATCAGTATTTAATGGAGTTTTAGGAACCGCTTTATTTTACGTGGTGTATCAAAAATCTCTCCAAATAAGCTCCACCCTCTCAGCGACACTGTTTGTGTTTTTACAACCCATTTTCACCTCACTTTTCGCACTCATTATCTTACAAGAACAAATCACTCCCCTATTTATGGTGGGTGGTATTTTAGCTGTATTGGGCGCAAAACTGGCATCAACAGATCCAAAAGAAAAAAAGAAACTAAAATGAAATAGAAAATTGCGGGAATACTGCGGAATATATGCGGGATATAATATAATAATCTCATATGAAAATTGCTCTTAAATCTCTTAAATCGGGTTTTTCACTCCCAGAACTTGGTTTGGGAACGTGGATGATGGGTGGAGCGATGCAACAAGACCCTCAAAATGACGACACACGTGACTTAGAAGCAATCGAAGGCGCAATACAAGAGGGAATTCTTCATATTGATACTGCTGAAAAATACGCTGAAGGATACACGGAAACACTTATTGGAAAGGTTCTCGCCCATCATGATCGAACCAAGCTTATTCTCACCTCAAAAGTTGCTGAAGCAAATCAAACCTATGATGGTATGGCTCGTGCGATCGAGAACTCACTTAAACGCTTAAATACACACTATGTGGACCTTTATTTATTGCATGGGCCAACCAAAGAAATACCCATACAAGAAACAATGCGAGGTATGGATCACCTTGTTAAGTCGGGACTCGTAAAACATATGGGGGTGAGTAATTTTTCAGTTGCACAGTTTGAGAAAGCACAACAACTCACCCCATATAAAATAGTTGCAAACCAATTGCATTACAATATGCTCGTCCGAGAAGTTGAACATAAAAAAATCCTTACTTTTTGTCAAAATAATGATGTTATGCTTATCGCATGGCGCCCACTCGAAAAAGGGATATTTACTCAAGTACATGACAAAATCCTTCAATCAGTCATGAAAAAATACGACAAAACACTGATTCAACTTGCGATTAATTGGCTTGTTTCTCAACAAAATGTAGTTACTATCTCTATGACAAGAAACAAAACTCACTTAAAGGAAAATCTTGGAGGAATAGGTTGGTATATGGACCCAAACGATATCGAGCTTATTCGCACTGCATTCCCCCATCAGCTAAACACGTCGCCAGCTGTTCCCATACATGATTGGGTTTGGGAATAAGCGGGAATAACGCGGGATATATGCGGTAATTACACCCTTTCTAGCAATTTCTTGGTCTCAACCTTGTACAACTCTACCCCAGGTTGATCAAACGTATTCACCTCTAATAATTTCCCTAAATACATCATTTCGAGCATTTTAAACTGCATAAACTCCCCTAATAATTCTTCATTTATTTTTACAAAAACCACGTGCATATATGCCCGTTTTTGATTTTTGTACGCAATCAAAGTCCCTCCAACAATCGATTGCATAATGTCAAAAATACGCTTCCCTTGGATTACGGGCACAATCCCGTACGTCAATTTATCTGGTACGTTCACATCCGCAAGAGGCGATCCACCGGTAATAAATGTAGTAGTTTTGTCATTGGGTCCTTCCAAATACAACTGCGCCACTGAGTGCAGGTCTACAGAACCCATAGATACAGTTGGAGTAATCCCCTTCCCTTCTTTTCCGATACTTTCTCCCATAAGTTGTCGGTACCACTTTCCCATCGATTCCAACTGGGGTAAAAATATGAAATTGTCGTTTATTTTCTTCCCCTGAAGGGAGAGAAGATATAATAGAGAAGCGGAAATCTTTGCGGGATTTTCTAAGGCGAGCGATTTATTCCCGCAAATATCCCGCATATTCTCCGCACCTTTTCTCAACTGTTCAATATTTACCCCCACGAGAGCCAAAGGAAAGAGTCCAACAGTTGAAAAAATAGAGTACCTTCCTCCCACCATCTCAGGCATAAAGAGCACGTCAACGCCTTTTTCTTGAGCCTTTTTATGCATGGCGGAGTTTTCAACAGTAGTAAACACCATGCGAGAAGTAATGTCGCCAAATCGGCTCAAAAGGGCAGGGGAGAGAGTCTCTAAATTTGCCATTGTTTCCGTGGTTCCCCCAGATTTACTAATTACATTGATCACAAATTCGTCGGGGGATTCACATGAGGAAAGAAGCGAAATGGTTTTTGTCAAAATCCGCTCGTCCTGAGTATCTAAAAAGAGTATTTTAGGAAAACGATGGGGCTCGAGTCCATCATAATGTCCCCAAAGAGCGTCGTATACCGCCTTTGTACCCAAATTGGATCCCCCAATTCCAATCACAATCACATACTTCATTTGTGGTGTTTTCTTCTTTTCGACCATGCGTTGAACCGCGGAAAGAATGCTTGCGTCTGTGGGGAGATTCACCGTGCATTCGGGTTCATCGTATGAGCTTGATGAAATTACAGCGGCGATCTTCTCACTGTATTCATCGAGAGATTCGGCAGTCGTAAGAATGCTTGCGTCATCAAGAGTTGTGGTATTTTGATACAAAAACTGCATAAGTTGGTGGGTGAATTATAAAAATGTTTGGATAAGGGTAGAGTTCTGATTTTGTGGCACAATTAAATAGCTTCCGACTGATGAAGGGACAAAGCAAGAGTGTCCTTTTGCCACTCGGACAGTCACGTCATGTGCGCGTATTTCAACCGCTCCATCTCGCACATATAAGTGATGAAACGATTGTTTCATTTGTATCGTTCGAGGCGCGGATAATTCAAGTAAATCTACAGAATAAAACCGTGTTCTCAAAAGCTTTTCTCCCTCTTTTGACCGTTTCATATACTCAATCGTATTGTGCTCTGGGTCAGTATCCAAGTGTTTAAAATACTCATCAATGGCAAGGGTTCGCACCGTGCCATCATCCTTAATTTTTCCTTGATCAAAACTACGTATAGTTGCCTCGTCGTCCGAAGAATCAAGCTGAACCTCAAACACAATATTGCCCTCGGGAGAAATATCCCTATTTTCCTCCCAGGAATGATGGACTGCGCCCATAGATAGATCAATCAAATCATATTTATTCGTCTCGTAAGTGTTTACAAATCGCCAGGGATTCTTTGTATGGATAAACTCACGTGCTTTTACACGCCCTTCCTCAAGGGTCAATTTCCCCACAGAGATGTCGGCGCTCAATGTGTGCATGAATTGGTCAATCGCCAAACAGGTTTGTCGATACTCTTCTTGATCGGTCTCTGGGCGAATACCCAAGCTAATAAATCCTTTTTCCAAAAAATACCACGATTCAGGTTTAGGCAGCCACCGATCACTTTTTGTTTCTGGTTTGATATGAAGTTGAAACGAATTCCCCAAAGCTTGATTGATCTTTATCAAAAGGGGCATGGTTTCGCCTGGGCCAAGAACATTGGCGACTTTTTCAAACGGTAACGATTCGTACGAAGGTCCAAAACGGAGATCTTGAGAATCGAAAATATCTGTTGCGAGCTTTGATTTCCCCCACAACTCATAACTTTGCCCAATTTTTAGCGAATCCAACCCAAACCGACCCTGCCACCCTTTTAGTTTTGCGATGTAATCTCCACCCCACGTGGGTTGTTCGACAAGTTCAGGAATAATGAGGTATGGACGATTCATGCGCCTTTATCATAGCCCATTTCGCATGGGGATTCAATTGAAGTTTGTACGTGTGCAAGGTATAGTAATATGTGTGATAGTAAGATACCGATCGCATCAAAAAGGAGAAGCAAGCACGCTTATCATGGCGGGGCTTATTGCGCTTGTTGCAGCGGCAACCCTTTTAACAACTTCTTTAAATCAATCTCCTCAAAAAACAAGCACACAGGCAAGTGGGCCTTCGTGTTCGTACAATTCCGGGCAATCAGTCCCTTTGGGTCAAACCGAATCAAATGCATCAAACACAGAAAATAGATGGCCCATTAGTCAACATCGTCACGAATATGATATTTTGGGTCCTGGCTACTTTACCCTTCGTTCAAACACTGATTCGGGAATTTTGAATCTTACCAAGACAGATAGTGGCGCAGTTGATTCAAAAATGAATTCATTTATGGGTTCCATGTTTGGGTATAAGCCAAAAGAGCTTGTTGGGGCGCTTGATGTAGCGTATGGAGGGAGCATCCCCCAAGGAAACGACACTCCAGTAAAAGGAAACGCTCCCGTACTCCAAATCCCCACCGAGCCAGGCGGGGAAGTGAAAGTTCCTCAAACAGGATACGATATTGGGGGAGGATACGAAGCGATGGTGGTTTTTGCTGAAGCAGATAGGGTGACCCTACATATTGGTCTCCATGAGTATTTTGTCGGAAGTGGTAATAATAATTGTAACGGAGGGAAGTGTAGTGGGGGATACTGGATATACGTAAAAGATATTTGCGTAGACGAACAAATTCTAACTGCCTACAACTCTGTAAAAGGAGCCCAAGAAGCAGCGGGCGCCGATAAAAATCCTATCCGGCTTCCCATGGTTCGCCCTGGACAAGTATTGGGGAAAGCCACGGGCACAAGTGTTGTTGTGGGAGTTCGAGATAATGGACCATTCATTTCCACGTTTAAGCCTGTGTATTGGCAAGGAGTACCGGAACGAACATTTAATCCCGGATCACAACCTACGCCAACAACAGCACAATCTACACCCGGTCCAACAGCCACGAAAACCCCCACTCCCACACCCACGCCCCCTTGTACCCCTGGAAAGATTCGCTGCACCAATACAAACACATGTGTCACGGCTGAAGTTGAATGTGACAGTATCCCCACAAACACCCCAACCCCAACACCAACACACACACTTACTCCAACCCCCACCTCTTTGCCGACCGCAATACCAACAGCCACAACAACACCGACATTTACCCCAACCCCCACCTCAGTCACTTGCGTTGAGGGCAGTACACTCTGTCAGGGGACTACCGACCTCTGTATGCCTGAGAGGTCAGTTTGTCCTACTCTCACCCCAACTCCAACAATATTAGTGACTCCAACAGCAGCTCCAATCACTGAAGCAAGCATTTTTACTGTTTCTGGAGAGTTAGAGGGAAAAGGATTTATTATTACACTTCCTGACGGGACTCTTGCTATTCAATTCAAATAACGCACATGAACAAACTCAAACAAAGCATTCGCGTAAAAATCATTGCATCAATAAGTATGGCGTTTGTGTTGACATACCTCATTTCTGGTTCCCTTTTCATTGACAACTCTCCCCAGTTTAATGCACGAATTTTTGACACCTTACAATCATCTCCGGGAGCCTTGTTTGCTTCGATATCTAATATATTTCAACCAAAACAATCACTTGACGAAACATTGACCGCAGAAATTCCTCGAGTATCGCCTCCTGCGGGGTCATCATACGCTCCCATTGCCAAGGGAGTATATGCGTCAGAGCCAGATGCAAATGGAGAACGGTTTATCAAAATTGAAAAAGGAACAAGACTGCGCATCGAAGAAATAACTCTTGATGATGGGAACAAGGTGAAAGTATATGTTCCCATAGATTAGAGCGCTTGATAAAAGGAAAGAAATTATCGTACAATAAATCAACCTATGTATTTTGGACCATTTTTCTTCGACACTAAAGAGATTTTTCTCATCGTTGCAAGCTTCCTTTTGGGTTTAGCTCTTCTTTTCGGATGGGAAATTTGGTGGTTTGATAAACAAGTTCTCCTTACGCTCGTCATTTTGATGCTCATTACCAAAGGTTTACTCCCTGCAATTCATAACGAAGCATTTTTTATTCTGGGTATTGTGACCATATTCCTCACCCTGTATTTACCCGTTTTTCACGTAGTTATCTTTTACTTCTTAAGCTTTCTCTTTTTCAGACTTCTCAAGGTGATATAATAGATAGATAGAATGAAATCACCAATTCTTATTTACGTGCGCGCACTTCGGGTGAATCAATGGATCAAAAACCTCATTATTTTTGCTGCAATTCTCTTTACTGGGGAGCTTTTTGATGGCGAATTATTTACCAAAGCCGTTTTTGCGTTTATTATTTTCTGTCTTCTCTCGTCAACTTCATACGTTTTAAACGATATTATTGATTATCAGTACGACAGAAAGCATCCCGCAAAAAAACACAGGCCAATCGCGGCAGGACTCATATCTATCCCCCAAGCTACGTTTATCGTCTTTATTCTTACACTTACCTCATTACTGATTGCCTTAAAATTTTCCCTAAGCTTATTCTTTCTTTCGATTGTGTTCCTCATGCTCCACTTTTTGTACTCGTTGTATTTAAAGCGGTTTCCCGTAGTTGATATTTTTACCATCTCTCTCTCATTTGTGATCCGGACCTTAGCCGGGGTTGTTGCGACGGGGTATCACGTGCCAATCTGGCTTCTTATGACCATCTTTTTTATATCACTTTTTATGGCGTCAGTAAAAAGGCACGCCGAGCTCGTCACCCAAGGGAAAGATACGAGAGAGTCTTTATTCCGGTATAAAAACCATATGTTGTATTTTCTCTCCACCACATTTGCCACTCTTACCATCGTTTCCTATGCGCTTTATACGTACACTCTTTACATTGATCCTTCACAACAAACCACGTATGACGGTCCCTCAATCTGTCAACAACTCTATTCAAAGCCAAAAGATATTAAAAACTGCACCGAGCAAAGCATTATTCCTTTGGTGCCAAACTACATGAAAGATATTGAAGCTCGCAAACTCATGATGCTTACCATCCCATTCGTGGTGTATGGTATTTCTCGCTACGCACAGCTTTTGTATGAAAAGGAAGAAGGAGAGAGGCCTGAGAAAATCATCACCACAGATAAACCTCTTCTGGTAACCATATTTTTATGGGGGTTTGCGATATTTCTTCTGATCTACGTATTTTAGAGCGTAAGCGCATCGCAGACATAAAATTCATTCACCCTATATATCCACATCCGACTACCATCAGAATTTGTATTGGTCTGGACTGCCACCGACTTTCGAACCCTACACTCTTTATTATCGAACAATATGCGGATGTTTGCCACGTTTCTATCTCCTATATTGCTCGAATTGGTACAGTCTTGATCGGGGGGAGTCGCCAAGCAACAAGCGCCGGGAATATCTCGAGATAAACAATGGTCGTTAGTAAATACAATCTTCACCCTTTGGATATCTGTATTATTACTCAAGTTAATTTTTCTGGGCAAATACACCTCTCTTGTTTCGGGTGCACTTTGACTTCCCTTCAATGATTCAATCGTGCCAATCTCATTCCCATCATAGAGCACTGACAAATTAGGGTACGTTTCCACACCATTTACCGTAGTTGCAGTGCCCCACCCTACAAAGCTCAGTTTTGTTCCTCCGCCCATTCCGGGAATTCTCAAAATATCCTCACCTACCGTGTTGATGATAAGAACTGAGCTTAGGGTAAAGACCAATCCCACAACAGCGCTGGTAACCAAACGCCTTCCTTGTAAGATTTTCATCTGCTCGCCTTGCGCGGTTGCGAGGAGAAACCCTCCATAAATGATGGTTCCAAAAGCAAGAGTTCCTACGGTGGGAAAAATGAGATTAGTAAGTAAAAAATTGAGAACCCCTCCCGCTGAACTTGGGTCTCGAAATGAATCAACACCTGTGTTAATACAACCAAGTTGCGTGAAGTATTTTCCTAATGCTGGAGCTGGAGGCTTGTTTAGATTGGAAGATCCGGGACTTTGATCAATTTTGAGTGTAAGATTTTCTGTAGCTTGTGTGGTATTTATTACTCCGGATCCCGAATAAAGGCAAACAGCACAGTCATTCCAGTTTTCAGGAGCAGGTCGATTTCTACAGTATCCGCATGCATCGCACTCAGTAAATCGATCTTCAGCTACCACGGTGTGAGAAAAACGAGAAAGTAATGCAATGAGAAAAAAACTCATAAGAATGCGAAAAAATGCGCGCATAAGCCCAAGTATAGCCTATTTTTAAGCCCGTTTTATAGATTTATACCCTCAGTAAGGTATAATGAAAGTATGAAACGGACCTTCCTTTCTGTGGCGCTTTTTCTTGTTTGCACCTTGTTTTTAGGGAGCCTGTTCTGGGTTCGAGCAGACGAGCTAGATCAGATTAACGCCAAACTTGCGGAACTTCAAAAAACTCTTTCCTCTTCGCAGCAAAAAACCGCACAGAGCGAACAGCAGATCGCCGTTTTGAATCAACAACTGAATGCCATTAAAAATCAGGTAGCACAGATTGAAACCGCAATAGTTGTAAAAGAAAAGGAGATTGAAGTGGGGGAAGAAAAGTTGAGTAAGCAAAAAGAGTTGTTAGACCAACGAGTAGCATCCTTCTATAAGCAAAAAGGGCGCTCAAAGGAAGCACTTCTTGAAATCATCGTTTCTGATAGTTTCTCTCAATTTCTCAAGCAATTTACATACCAACAAAACCTATTGGACGGTGACAGACAAGCGATCATTCGCATCGTACTTTTAGTCAAAGATATTGAAGACAAAAAGATAGCACTTCAAAGTGAAAAAGACCGACTGGGACCCATCAAACAATCCATTGATAAACAGTCAACAATTCTTGAAGGAGAAGTGCTGAGTGCAAAACGCGAACAAGAGACAATCAAAAATGAGATCGCAACGCTTTCTGCCAAACAGCAAGAGATCGTAAACGCAAGAAGTGGAGGATTTACGGTAAATATTGGAGATAGTGAACTTGCAGATGATTACAATGCGTCAATTAAGGGTTTCCGCGAATCTGCGCCCGGTGGGTATTTCGCGGTCTTTTCATTTGGAGCCCACACGCACAGAAAAGGTATGAGTCAATACGGAGCTAGAGGAAGAGCGGGTTCTGGTCAAGATTACCGCACCATTCTTCGTGAGTATTATGGAAAAGAACCAGAAGGACGAGACACGGGAGGAACAATCAAAGTTGCCGGATATGGCGAAATAGACTTCGAAACAACCTA
>CALESU010000140.1 GCA_937914905.1 uncultured bacterium | reverse complement strand
TAGGGGGTTCAGGATAGTTCCACGGATTACACGGATGTACACGGATTTCACGGATTTCACGGATGGGGGTATTATTCCCCCACCTTCACAAGGCGACACTATGGAGGGTTTCTCTTGTTTCATAGGTCATCTCCGGTAATTGCTTTTAAGAATTTTTCGGATTCAGAAATGAGGTTGATACCGGATTGGGAGGCACGAGCCTTTTGTGAAAAGGAGTCGTAAAGGTTATCGTCAGTGAGCAGATGTTTGATCTTATCTGCCCAGAGTTTGGAGTCTGGAGGGAGAATATATCCATTGGTATCGTGTATTAGTAAATCGTTCGTGATTCCACAGAAGGACGTTGAGAGAACTGGGAGTCCACAATTTAAAGCTTCCTGGGCTGACATTCCCCATACATCGTTTTCTGTTGGGAAGAGAAGTATCTTCGAACTACGATAGAGCTTGAAGAGTTCTTCCCTATCGAGATAACCTGGAAGATCGACCGGGAGCCCGGTCCGATTCACACGATCTTTGATCTCCTGCTCGAGTGGTCCTGCACCTGCCACTACGGCTCTTATTGGGAGATATTGATTAAGTTGTTCAACCACATCGAGAAAGAAGTGGGGCATCTTTGTGGAGATAAATCTTCCTGCGAAGATGAGGTCAAATTTTTTTTCACCTTCTTCGGCGTGATCACAGGGGGAAAAGGGGATGCGTACCACATGAATATCTTTTGGGGATACTCCATGATTAATGAGGTGTTGCCGACCATTCGAGCCAATCACGATGTAGCGATTAAAGCCTCTAAAAATGAGCCCTCGAATGAGTTTGCGAAAAGGTGAGAGCTTTGAATATGAGTATTCCCACGAATCAGTGAAGTAAACCCTGTTTTTCTTGTGCATCATTGCGTAAACAAAGGCTGCCAGCATTGGGAGAGTTGCACCGTAGATCACAAGAGTATCGGGGTTTGTTCTTTTTAAATACTTTACTATTTTTAGGGCAGTGGTTATACTGCGCGAAGCGATACCCGATCCCCTGAGAAAAGTAAATTTGTGGTGAATGTTGTCAATCACCCAATCATGCCCGGGGACGAGAGTATCGGTGTAGATCGCCTCAAATCCTCCACCAATTTGTCTTGCCACTTCATTGATGAGGGGCACTCTGTAGGGGAGGGGAAAATTTGCAATGAGGGTAATTTTCATCATACGGGATTGCCCGGAAGGCACTAAGGATTGTTATTTATTATTTGATCCCCCAAAATTAATATATTGGGGCTCAATAATAAAACTTTTCACTTTATTGATTCA
>CALESU010000139.1 GCA_937914905.1 uncultured bacterium | reverse complement strand
AATTTCCCTGATAAATTGCGACAACTTCGTACGGTTGGATTGATAATCCATTTTGTGCAGTTATTCGAGGTAATACCCCTTGCTGACTTGATGAAACTTGATACGCGCTCGTTATTCCGGAAGGTAATGTGATTGTTTTAACATCAGCAGAAGCATTCACGAAAATTCCTCGAAAGCCCTTATTTTCTGAATATCCCACTATCCGGAAAAATGGCATTTGAGCATCTCTAAGATTAACTCCTGAACCAGTTCCCGGATGCACTACAAGCATTTGGTCTTTTGCCATATGAGCAAACACTTTCAAAACCTGCCTTGCATTTTCTGAGACCCGGGGTAATGTCCCAATTCCCACATAACGGATTGGGACTGCTTGAGATTCCCTTCCCTCAGCTCCACGTACCGATGCATAATTAAAAAAAGCATCGAGTAATACTCCAAAAAAACTGGTTTCAGAATGATCTTTCCCCGGTGTGAACTGAATTTCAGATACAGCTAAATTAAATCTCTTATGAGGCCAGCAAACACTAACTGACTGACCTGCGATATCACGCGATGCATCAAACATTTCATCCCAAAATAGTGCGATATCTTCAGCAGGATTTTCACCTCTATTTCCCGAAGAAAGGTCTATATGGTAACTCAATCCATCAATTGCCGGATGAATGAGCGCTTGGGTATTATCCTCACCTGAACAATCTTGCGCGCCCACCATTTTAGTACCAATAAGTTTTCGTGCACGTTCTCGGTTCCAATTCGTAAAATCTGAAGCATAGAATTTTGCCTGAGGAAATGCCGAAGCAAATGTACTTGTCTCTGCTTGGTTTGTTGCTTCGTGATTGGTAAGTTCAAAGAGGGCTTTTTTTCCAGGAAATTTTGCGTAATAAGCTTGTGCTATCGCAGTCAAAGAAGCGTAGCTATTTGCGGAAAACATCCAAAAGAAACCCGATTGTTCAAGCGTGGCAAAATTGTCATGATTGACCACGTCAGGAGAAGGGTTTTTCATGTGAATAAACGTAGGAGTCCCCGCAAAGGTATTTCTGATCATTAAAACAGCTGTTGTATTTGCAATATCATCAAGTTGAACTCCCATTTCGAGCATCAGCTTGTCGTCGTTTGGATTTGATGTTCCAAAGTCAATTCTGATTGATTCTTCAGCCTTACTTTGCGTTTTGACTTGGAATTGTCTGACTGACTGGGAGAAGAATAAAACCCCCATTGCAAGAAACAAAAGAGGGATTATCAGCAGTAATTTTGACCGCATGAGATAAGTTTACACCATCGAACATTACGAATAACTAAATAATCCAGTGATATAATACATTATGGCAAAACGTCTTCTTTCTGGCATCACGCCAAGCTCTCCCAAAGGACTTCATTTAGGTAACTATTTAGGTGCCGTGAAGTCCCATATTGCATTTCAAAATAACAATGAGTGTTTCTATTTCGTAGCCAATATGCATGGCCTCAACACGGTCTTTGATCCAAAGGTTTTAGAGCAAAATACCCATAACATTTTTATTGAATATCTCGCGTTTGGCATTGATCCTGAAAAAACTACTTTTTATGTTGAGTCTGACATTCCAGGAATTCCTTATTTGCAAACAGTAATCAATAATGCAGTCACCGTTTCTGAGCTGAAACGCATGCATGCCTATAAAGACAAAATCCAACAAGAAATTTCCCAAGATGCAATCGGGTTTGGACTTTTCTCATATCCTGTTCTTATGGCAGCAGATATATTACTTTTTTCTCCCGATATTGTGCCAGTGGGAGAAGATCAAGCACAACATGTGGAGATTTGTCGGGAGATTGCCAAAACATTCAACAATAGATATGGAGATTTGTTGAAAATTCCTGAGCTTTCTATCGAAACGGAAACGGCCCGCGTCGTGGGAACCGATGGGAAGCGAAAAATGGGCAAGTCTTTAGGAAATGATATTTCGATTTTTGCCGAGGAAGAAGTGATAAAACAACAAATTATGCAGATTACGACAGATCCCGCACGGATTCGACCCACAGACCCAGGGAATCCTCAAAAGAACGTTTGTTTTCAATACCTCAAATTATTAGATCATGACAATATGAGAGCTTCTGACGAACTTACCGTTCTCGATATGGAAGAGCAGTATCGCAGAGGAAAAATTGGAGATGTCACTATTAAAAAACTCCTCTTGAAAGACTTTTTAACATACTTTGCTCCGTATCGAAAAGCAAAAATTGAACTGATGCAAAAGAAAGATTATGTCGAAGACGTGAGAAAAGAGGGGGCGCTACGAGCAAACAGAGAAGCAGAGATAGTTATCGAGAAGGTTCGTAAAGGAATTGGCATCTGACCTAAACATAGAGCTTTGCTTCACGGCTTGACAGGACAAAGGCAAGTGGTAGAATGATCTTATGAGTTTCGGAATCTTTTGCAAACTAGTTCAAACTACCATTAGCCGGTAACACGGAGGGTAGTCTTGATACGCAAAAGAATAACCCTCCCAAAGCGGAGGGATTTTTTTTACCATTTATCACACATACGTCATGCATAACCAACACTATCTCGATCAGCTCAGGCACTCTGCATCTCATCTTTTAGCCGCTGCTGTTCTCAAGATATACCCCGATACTAAGCTGACGATTGGTCCTTCTATCGAACACGGTTTTTATTACGACTTTTCGTTTTCTACACCCATTTCTGAACAAAATCTTACGCGCATTGAGCAGGAAATGCGTGCAATTGTGAAAACGTGGGATTCGTTTGAGAAAATTGAAACATCCTATGAAGACGCACTTTTGAGATATGGTGACAATAATTTTAAACAAGAATTGATTCATGAAATTCGAGAGCGGGGAGAATCTGTCACGTTGTATCAATCAGGAGAGTTTACCGATTTATGCCGAGGAGGACATGTTGAAAACCCAAAAAATGAACTGAAACATTTTAAACTACTTTCCATTGCGGGCGCATATTGGCGAGGTGACGAGCATAATCCAATGCTAACTCGGATTTACGGAACCGCATTTCCTACAAAAGAAGAATTAGACGCATATCTTACCCAACAGGAAGAGGCAAAAAAACGAGATCATAAAAAACTGGGGAAAGAGCTTGACCTCTTTGTATTTTCGGAATTAGTAGGTCCAGGATTACCTCTCTGGACTCCCAAAGGAACAATGCTCAGAACGCTTCTCGATGAGTTTGTGTGGGAACTTCGTAAAGAGAAAGGGTATACGAAAGTTGAAATACCTCATATCACAAAAAAAGAGCTCTATGAAAAATCGGGTCATTGGGCGAAGTTTCAAGACGAATTATTCAAGATTACAACACGAGAAGGACATGAGTTTGCACTCAAACCCATGAATTGCCCGCATCATACACAAATCTATGCGAGAAAAAAATGGAGCTTCCGCGACCTTCCCCAAAGATACGCAAATACTACAACGTGCTACCGGGATGAGCAAACGGGCGAGCTGTCAGGATTGTCGCGCGTGAGAGCTTTTACTCAAGATGACGCACATGTTTTTGCGAGATTTGACCAGACAAAGGAAGAGTTTCTGCATATTTGGGATATTGTTCAGCGCTTTTATAACGTGTTTGGATTTGAGCTCAAAATAAGACTTTCACTTCATGATCCCAAAGAACCCGATAAATATCTGGGAGATGAGGCAACCTGGCAAAAGGCAGAAGGAATGCTCCGTGAGATCATATCGGAAAAAGGTGCTGAAGCGACTGAAGCAGTTGGTGAAGCTGCTTTTTACGGACCGAAGCTGGACTTTATGGGACATGATTCATTAGGTCGAGAATGGCAAGTAGCCACAATCCAACTTGATATGAATATGCCGGAGCGATTTGACCTAACGTGCGTGAATGAAAAGGGAGAAGATGAACGAATCGTCATGGTCCACGCCGCAATCATGGGTTCCATAGACCGATTTTTATCCATCATTATTGAACATTTTGCGGGAGCATTTCCCGTATGGCTTTCTCCCGTTCAAGTCAAAATTATTCCTATTGCAGAGCGCCATAATGCGTATGGATCTGAAGTTCTAGCTGCACTTTGCGATCTCGGAATACGTGCAGAGCTTGATTCACGAGCTGAATCTATGCAAAAGAAGATTCGGTCAGCACAACAAGAAAAAATACCGTATATGCTCGTGGTGGGGGACAAAGAACAAGAAACTAAAACAGTTGCAGTGCGAGATCGGACTTCGACAACTTCGGTAACTTCACAGCAAGAATTCATTTTAAAAATTCAGAACGAAATCAAACAGCGTACCTTGTTAACAAGCTAATTATTTATGATATTAACTCTTATTGGGATGTCAGGAATCGGAAAGACTTTTTGGTCAAAGCGCTTGGAATCAGAGGGGTTTAAACGATTTGGATGTAATAAACTCATCGAAGAAAAACTTGCTCCTGAGCTTACCGCGCTTAGCTATAGTGGTATCCATGATGTTGCCAAGTGGATGGGATATCCTTCGGAATCGCGCTATGCGAAAACAAGCGCACTTTTTTTACATCATGAAGAACAGGTTTTGAATGATATATGTGATCCTGTCGAGAAGGGAGTAGATAGTGATGTAGTGATTGATACAACAGGAAGTATTGTGTATATGCCGAAAAGCACAATAGATCGAATAA
>CALESU010000138.1 GCA_937914905.1 uncultured bacterium | reverse complement strand
GTAATGACTATGCTTCACGCGGGAGGAAAGTTTGGTCAAGGAGCATACAAAGTATCAGGAGGCTTACACGGCGTGGGAGCTTCTGTCGTAAACGCACTTTCCGAACATCTAATTGCTGAAGTAAAACGAGATGGAAAAATACATAGACAAGAATACAAAAGAGGAATTCCTGTTGCGGACGTAAAGCAAGTTGAGTCTTCCATGTTGGATTTTCCCTTTGAGAGAGGAACCGCTGTCTCATTTCTCCCTGATCATGAAATATTTAAAGAAACGACAGAAGTTAGTTATGCGTATCTGCAAAAACAAATCAAGGACCGGGCATATCTTATTCCCAAAGTTGCGTTTTATGTAGAGAATAAAAAAACAAATGAGCGCCTTGCGTATTACTTCGAAGGAGGAATCGTCTCATTGATCCGCGACATGAATAAGGGTAAAAAATCCCTGCATGAACCGATTTATATTCATGGCGTGGAAGGAGATATTGATGTCGAAGTCTCTCTTCAATTCAATGACTCGCTTATCGAAAATGTACATTCGTACGTAAACGTGATCAATACTTCTGAGGGAGGAACTCACTTAACCGGATTCCGCTCAGCAATGACAAAATCCATCAACACCTACGCAAGTAAAGTCCTGGCAGAAAAAGATTTCAAAGAAAATTTTTCAGGAAATGATATTAAAGAAGGGCTTTCCGCCGTGGTATATGTCAAAATGCCGTCTAACGACGTACAGTTTGAAGGGCAGACAAAAGCAAAATTAGGAAACTCAGAAGTGCAATCTATTGTCCAAACAACTGTAAACAATGTCCTTGACGTTTATTTTGAAGAGCATCCAAAAGATGCACGGGAAATTGTTGGGAAAATCCTCCTTGCCCAAAGAGCGCGCTTCGCAGCGAAGGCGGCAAAAGACGCAGTACTTCGAAAAGGCGCACTTGAAGGCTCCGCTCTTCCTGGAAAACTTGCCGATTGTCAAGAAAAAGATCCCGAAAAATCTGAGATATTTATTGTGGAAGGAGACTCCGCAGGAGGTAGTGCAAAAGCAGGAAGAAACCGAAAATCACAAGCTATTTTGCCACTCTTTGGAAAAATTTTAAACACCGAACGTTATCGCTTAGACCGAGTAATTACCTCTGATAAATTTAAAGATCTTATTGTTGCGCTTGGCGCGGGAATTGGAGAACAATTTGACTTAAAACGAGCACGCTATCATAAAATAATCATCATGACCGATGCAGATATCGACGGGTCACATATTAAAACCCTATACCTTACCTTTTTCTTTAGACATCTTACTGAGTTTGTCTTAAATGGAATGGTGTATGTCGCAGTGCCACCTCTTTTTAAGGTATCGAAAGGAAAAGAAAAGAAATATTTATACACTGACGAAGAACGAGATGCATTTCTCGCAGAACACATAGGAGATAATTGGAACATGCAACGTTTTAAAGGGTTAGGAGAAATGAATGCTGAAGAGTTGTGGGAAACTACCATGAATCCAGATGTTCGTATCCTGAAACAGATCACTGTGGATGATGCTCAGCTTGCTGATGAGACATTTACGATGCTCATGGGTGAAGAAGTACCCCCTCGCAAGAAGTTCATTACCACGCACGCAAAATTGGCCAATCTCGACGTCTAATTACTATTTTTCAAAAACAAATCACTATGGATCTTACGAAACTAAAAATGGGAGATAATCCTCCAGAAGTAGTAAACGTTGTTGTCGAAATTCCTCAAGGGTCATTGGTCAAATATGAACTTGATAAAGAATCGGGATTTATTGTCGCAGATAGATTTCATTACACTTCCATGCCGTATCCTTTTAACTATGGATTTATCCCCCAGACAATGGCAGGGGATGGAGATCCGATTGATGTCATGGTAGTATCCTCACAGCCACTTGCTGTGGGAATTGTTGTTTCAGTTCGTGTGATCGGAATGCTTGAGATGGAAGACGAGGCGGGAGTTGATACAAAAATCATTGCAGTCCCCACCACAAAAGTTGATCCATTTTATGCGCATATCAATGACGTGACTGATTTGGATGAGCCAACTCGTCAAAAGATCAAACACTTTTTTGATCATTACAAAGAACTCGAACCCGGAAAATGGGTGAAAACCAAAGAATTTTTGGGGAAAGGCGAAGCACTAAAAGACATTGAAAAAGGAATGTCTCAAAAATAACTATGACACAAATCAATCTTGCTCCTATTGCAGAGGAAATGAAGAAAGCATATCTTGACTATGCGATGTCTGTTATCGTGGCTCGCGCACTTCCTGATGTTCGAGATGGCTTAAAACCAGTACATCGACGTATTTTGTATGCCATGTATAAAATGGGCCTTTCCGCAGGAGGAAGATATTCAAAATCTGCAGAAGTCGTAGGAGAAGTGTTGGGAAAATATCATCCTCATGGAGACATGCCAGTGTACGATGCGCTCGTTCGCTTGGCTCAAGATTTTTCAATGCGATATCCCCTTGTCAACGGACAGGGAAACTTCGGCTCTATTGATGGAGATCCACCTGCAGCCATGCGGTACACGGAAGTAAAACTTACGAAAATCGCAGAAGAGATGATGTTTGATATTGACAAAGAAACAGTAGTTTGGACTGACAATTTTGGTGGCACATTGAAAGAACCTCACTATGTTCCTGCAAAGCTTCCCAACCTCCTCATGATGGGAGCGGAAGGAATTGCTGTTGGTATGGCCACGAAAATCCCTCCTCATAATTTGACGGAAGTAATTGATGCGGTGGTGCACCTTATTGATCATGCTACTCAAGAAAAGGCAGTTGTCGAACCTGTTGTTGCGACGGATCCCACATCGCCAGAAGTTGACGCCGAAGCCCCTGCACCATTAAAGGGAGAATCAGTTTTGCACAGAGATAAAGAACTTGTTTTTAATACCGAATTGGAAGAAATACTTGAGTATATAA
>CALESU010000137.1 GCA_937914905.1 uncultured bacterium | reverse complement strand
AGGGAAAATTGGTGAAGCAAAACTACCCCCCCTATCTTCACATATGGGAATCGGTCATACACGGTGGGCGACTCATGGAGGCGTAACAGCAGAAAACGCACATCCGCATGTGAGTCAAAACAAGAACATTGCAGTGGTACACAATGGTATTGTTGAAAACTTTGAAGAACTCAAATCTGATCTCGTCAAAAAGGGGTATCATTTTTGCTCCGAAACGGATTCTGAAGTCATTCCACACCTCCTTGAAGAGTATGTAAAAACGCTGACTCCACTTAACGCGATGCAAAAACTCATGCAACAGCTCAAGGGCATGAATGCAGTGCTTGCCTTTTTTGTTGATTCGGAAGAATGTTATATCGTCAAAAATGGTTCGCCCCTTGTGGTAGGAAAAGCAAAAGAAGAGGTTTTTGTCGCCTCAGATGTATCTGCGATACTCCCCCACACCCAGCAAGTACATTTTGTTACCGATGGCGAATTGATCCGCCTAAGTACGGAGGGAGCTCATATTTTGAAAGAGAAAAAATTGACAGAACTCACCTTTCAACATGTTGCGTATGACCCCGCTCATGATTCCCAAGGAAATTATCCTCACATCATGCTCAAGGAAATTGAAGAGCAACCGTTGGTTCTTGAGCGTTTTCTCACCTCGCACGATGATGTCGAAACAGCAGCTCAAGCTATACATAACGCTTATGGAACCTATCTTATTGGATGTGGTACGGCTTCCTATGCATGCTTAGCTGGGACGTATCTTTTTTCGAAAATTGCAAAACGACATGTGAATTTTTCTATCAGTTCTGAATTTAGCTACTTATTAGATTTTCTTAAACACGATTCATTAGTAGTGGCGCTTTCACAATCAGGGGAAACGATCGACACCATTTCAAGCGTTTCACAAGCAAAGCAAAAAGGTGCGAAACTACTAAGCGTTACCAATGGCGTAGGTTCTACTCTTTCTCGAATGGCTGATTATTCTCTATTCCTTTCTGCAGGACCTGAGCGAGCCGTTGCCTCAACAAAAGCATACACCGCAAAAATTGCATTGTTGTATCGGATTGCACATGAACTTGCCCATATCTGGATCGGGAAAAGTGCTGGTTTCGACCTCCAAACCCTGCAACCTGCTGAAACAGCGTCCGAAATCTTTTGTGACAAAGTTGCAGCCGAGTTACTCGTTCCTGCTCACGCTCTTACTGATGTTTGGCAATCCGGAAAAAATATCGAAAATCTCGCTC
>CALESU010000136.1 GCA_937914905.1 uncultured bacterium | reverse complement strand
CTGCTCGATGCATGGGGATTCAATTTGGTACGTTTTATCTTCAAATATGTTATTTTTTTGCCAATTCGGTTCACTTACGAGTGGTATCTCGAATGATATAGAAATAGAATTCTTACCTTCAATTTCAATACTTCTTTGCTGTGTAGCAATCGCAGGAATATATTCTTTTGTCTGTAATTTCCCACTTACGTAACGCATGGTGAGGGTATTATTTGCCCCCTTATAGATAAATGCATAGGGAGTTTGTAATAAATCAATACTTTCGCCATTGACAGAAACGCTTTCAAGTTGGTCATTGGGTAAAAGCGCGAAGGATTCCTTGACAATCTCCGATTGTGTAGTTGATTGTCCTCCAAGCGATATCGTAATCGGGAAGCTATCAATCTGAAGAGTGTCGTCAATCTGGGAAAAATGTACAAGCATCAATGGATCAGTTTGAGAACTCACTTCATTAGCGAGCGTATATTGCGCTTTCACATCAGGAACGGATAGTGATTGGTGCGGCGTGATTCGCAAGGCGTTCTTTTGAATGGAAAAATCAAATTCAAGATCAGCTTGAGTTTTATTGGTAAAAAGAGTCGGCACGAGGTACGCTACATCCCAATCAGCGCTGTAAAAATAATCGCCATACTCCTCATATGGAATATCGTTCCAGTTATACTTCCATTGCGAACCCAATTGAGTCAGGTCATGTTTTATCGCTACATATTCTTTGACAGGCAATTGATAAACGATCAATTTCCCGAAGGTATGTATTGATACATCAGGAAACACTTTTTGGATAAAAGGAGTAATTTTATCTTCGTATTGGAGTTTGTGATTATGCCCTCTATATCCATCCAACAAGATATAGCTAATGTCATACTTGCTTATCACACGCGCTAATTGCTCTGCATCTTCAGTTTGAAGAGCAAATAAGAGCTCATTGGTATATTGTTCATTAAAATTGCTCCACGGATCAAAAGGCCTTTCAAGCTGTGCTTGCGGGATGCCGTACCAGGCAAATCCTGAGCCGCGTGCACCCCATGAATAGAACAGCCAATTCCAAAAACTCGTCTGAGGTAGAGTCATGACTCTTCGGTCGGGAGGCTCATTTTTGAAAAACTCAATGGCATCAAAATACTCTTTTGGAATATTCAATCTTTCGACTGAATAATACATTTTGCCGGCAAATAGAGGGAGAGCAATAATTAATACGGCAAGAGGGACGAGAAATTTCACTCGCTCGACAAAGCGTGAAGCATGGCTCACCATTTCCAAAACGATCTCAAAACCCCTCACGGCAAAGACTGTGTAGATAAGGGAGAAGACAAGGATAAATTTGGTAAAGGGAAATCGGAATGCTTCACCAAAAAGAGGTACGTGATCCCGAATCAACGTGCTTATTATCCCCAAAATGGGGATCCGGGTACCAAGCATAACAAATGCAAAGAGAAAGACGGGAAGTAAAAAAAGTTCTTTCGCATGCGTTTTTTTTGTCATGACATCATGTCCTGTTTTTGATACTCCAAAGAGCATGAACCCCACAAAAACAAGCTGTAGTATAACTATCGGAGGAGTATTGCTATGATCGATCCACTCCCTCATGATATACACTTGATTTTTTTCAAGATCATCTTCGGTTGTGTCGAGCATAAACCCTCTCAAGGTGAGAACATCCAGAAGTGTCCCTCTGAAATTATTTCGTTCGAAAATTACCGGCGATGAAAGTTGATTTATCTTGGTTTGAGAAACTGTTTTTCCCTGATATAAAGCTCCATGAACAAACGGGAAAAGCCAAAATGCATTTGCAGTTAGCGTAATTACTCCGATGAGAAGTATTGGTTTAATCGCTTCTCGTCTCTTGTTCAGAAGAAAAACGAGCAAAATTGAACCAAGCACGGCAGAATATGCGATAAATAACGTCGGAATGAGAGACTGAGGAGTAGTCAAAACGCTTACAATAAAAAGAAGTGTGTATGATCGAAAATTACGTTGATCAAGCGCGGTAAACACGGCATAAACGAGCCAGGGAAGTGCGGCAAAATGCGCGGAAAACGCTTCAAACGGGGCATAAAACATCTGAATGGTGCCCATATTGTACTGATAGAACATTGCCCCAAATAGCGCAAGAAATACCGATTTTTTGAATGTTCGATGGATGAGAATGAACATTCCCATTCCTCCTGCAAGGTGCATGAGCGAGTGGAATAGGTAGCGCGTTACATCCTCAGGAAGGAGTATTCTGAGAAGGCCGATAAGAAGCGTATGTCCGAGATTTGCTGCATGTGCCATTGTGTCTTGCACGCCAAGTCCTCGGTATTCTTGCCACACCGAAAACAAATTCATTTTGAGATTGTATCCCAGATTCAATTCGGGAAAAACATTGTCCCATCCAATAAGGAATGTTCCCGGAACATAGTTTCTTATAAACAAAATACATTCGAGGAATATGAGCAATGCAATTGCAAGAATTGCTTGGTGTTTTCCGAACCTTTGGATTAATCTTTGAGCCATAGGATGAGTTTTTTATCTGATTGATACACTTCAAGCCACCGAGATTGGTCAGCTAGGAGCACATCTATATAGCGCTTTGCACGGGTACAGTGTTCATCCTCGATATTGAGATCTTTGTGAAGAACAACGGTATGAATATCATAGAATCGCATCTGCCGTATCAGATCGTCCCGAAGTCGCTCAGCACTATTCTGATCAAAATCCTTCGGAGCATATTGCGGTTCAGGATAACACGTATACGGTTCGAGCTCTTTCACCAATGTCTGAGAAATAGGAAAATTGCCGGACCATTGGACATATCCGTTGACAATCGGTTTTTCATAATACACCGAATAAATATCATACATTTGTCCGTTCCACCAATCAACCTGTATGGGAAGGTCAAGAATAGCTCGAGAAGGGGGCTCTTTAACTTTTACGATGAATTCAGGATCATACTGATTGGGACTGAGCTGAAAACCTATGGGGATACGTTCCACTAAGAGAAGCACAATGATTAGAATCAGTATTTTTATGTTTTTGATTTGAGTTAGATAGAGCGCGACAAGAACAGTCGCCATGAGATAAAAAATAATAAAAAATCTTCCTGGCTCGGTGATTCCCCGATACGGAAAATGAGGAAAGAGGTATTGATAGGGCCACAATTGTGGCAGCCAATCCTGCACGCCGAGAGCCAGTAAGAAAAATATACTGAATCCAGACAGGAGAAACCATGCATGTCGACTACGCCGGAGAGCGAATATCGCTATGATAAAAAGAGTCAGTTCGATGTATCCGAAAGGGAGTGTATAGTCTATCCACTCTTTTGATCCGCTCGGGACTACGCCAATCAGTGTTTTAAGGTAGGTATTGGGAATGAGAAAATCAAGAATGGGTACAGTCACAATATGAAATACCGGCATTGGGACATCTCCTGCCAAAAGCTCTTCCAACTTGTGACCATGAAATGGCAAAAATACGGCAAAGATCATACACAAGGTGAGAATTACCGAGATTTTTTTCTTCCAAAGAATGAGGATAAATTCGAGTGATTCTTTTCGATAGAAAATTAGCAAAAGCGGTATCAGAAAGGGAAGGCCACCGACAAAAAAGAGTGGATATTGTAGGGAAGAAAACGCGATAATCAGGGTTGAAAGTCCACTGAGCAAAAAATACCTCAGGCGTCCGTGAGATTCATACAGTTTTAATACCGAGAAAAAACACAGAGAAAAACCAGAGAGTGAAAATAAGTTCATATGTCCGCCGAGCTTGCCAATTGCATAGAATGAAAGGCCATACATGATAGATGCCAAGACCGAAACTAAACGCCGAAATTTCATACGAAATGCCAGATACGAAACGGCAAGGTTAAAAATTATCATGGAGAGAACGGATAGGTTGTATACAAGTATAGGATTTGACGTGAACGAGTACCACCATAGTCCCATAATCGTAAATAACGACGAATCCATAATACTCTCAGCATGTATACCATAGGGATATCGCCAAAAATCAGTCCATCCGAATGGAAACCGTCCGGCAAAAAATTCTCGTTTTGCAATATATTGAAACCCGAGAAACTGATACGTATCTCCGGAGTCGCCTATGATTTTCGAACCAATTGACAAAACAGCAGGAAAGGTCACAAAAAGAGCGGTGCAGACAAAAAAAATCCCGATAAGAAAATCCCGTTTGCGCATATTCTCATGATACCATGAGGGAAAGAGCGGAGGTTAGACTCGTGCGAGTGAGAAGCGGGGAAGAGAAAGTGCAGATTGCACTTCTCGAACGATATCTTTCGGTGACACAATCCCTTTGCTTATCAAATAGAGGTAAAAGCTTACTCGCTGGGGGAGAGTCATGCCAATTACAAACATGGCAAGATTTTTGAGAACTGCATGCGGTGACAGCGGATATTTATACATACGGGCAATATCATACTTAATACGGATATTTGCCAAAAGTCCCTTCTTGATATTTTTGAGTGATGCATTTTTCCCGTCAATACGGTAATACAACAGTTTCTCAGGCAAATTCACGAATCGCTTTCCCTCACAAAGAAGTGAGAAAAATGTGAAGTAGTCATTTGCGGTCTTGTATTTAATCTGATAAAACGGACTCTTACCACTATTGCGAAACATCACGGCAGGGTGGATGATCGGGTGAAAATAGATATATTCTTGGAAAATCTCCTCGTGAGATACGGGAACTCGCTTTTCACCCACAATTTGCCCTTCTGCGTTGATTACCGCAGCTTGAGATCCCACAAGATATACATCAGGGTGCATTTTGAGATACGAAACCTGTTTCTCAAAACGGGTAGGTACTGCAATATCATCTGCGTCCATTTTGGCAATAAACGCACCTTTTGCTCTCGCTACTCCCTGATTGGTCGCTGAGTCTCCGCCACAATTCAAGGTGGATCGGAGAAAGACGGCACGAATTTGTTCGGGATACAGCTTTTTATACCTTCTGATTATGGATCGGGAGCTATCCTTCGAATTATCATCCACGATGATTAGCTCCCAGTGACGGTATGTCTGTGCGACGATACTCTCAATCGCGCTTGCAAGATATACTTCTGCATTGTAAACCGGCATCACAACAGACACCAGCGGTGTGCTGGTTTCTGAAAAATGGTTTGTTATGTCAATGATTTTCATATCGTGCATGAAAAAAATGCTATTTTACTTTCCCGCATTCACAAGATCATACCCTTTTTCCTGCATACAGGTTACGAAAAGAGGTTTGACATAGTCTCCAGGTTTGATCGAGACTGCAAGTTTGTTACATTCGTCGATCGCATTGTTTTTAATCCATTTCTGAGCACTCATGTACCCAAGAACAGCGATGACCACGATTGCGATTGCAACTGCAGTGTTGGTGATATATTGCATAGGTATGTTTTGCAATTAATAATGTTCTTCGTTTTCCTTCCCTATGACCACGAATGGGTATTCATGTTCAGGGGGAAGGAAGCGAGGAGAATAGCCGAAAGTCGGCAAGGCTTGACCGTGGGTCATGTAGGTTTTAAAGCTACATGGACACAGTCAAACTATTTTCTCCTCCTCGCTCCTGTAGGTTCAGAGGGTGGCGTCAGCCACCCGATGGGCACATCCCGTGCCCAGGGCCCCCACGTCATTGTGGGGGATTAAGTTGTTTGTTCGCGCCTAGTCGGCGGGCGTGAAGCTTTTAACTGCCGGGGTGAACTTCACTCCTGCAGCTTCAGCTTCGACGACGGAACGGAAATCGTGTTCCATGTTGAGATCATGTTTTGCTGGTTCATATTTCCAGCACGTCATGGTCCCGTTGAACAACCCAACTTCCGTCAACTCGGCAGCCACGAACCACGTGACGTACTCTTTCGAGTCGCCACGGGTCCACCAAGCGAGTTCACAGTAGCCAAGGGCCACTGCGACGAGATCTTCGCCCTGGGCGACTTTGCCCCAGACGAATTCCGCGGCCTCTGCGGGCGCGTCGATCACGACGGGTTGCACAGCCCAGACATAGGTCGGCGTGACAACGGGTGCGGATTCGCGACGCAGGCCTTCGATGGCGGGCGGCTCCATGAGTGTGATACCTCCGACTTCGGCCAAAAAGGCCGGCAAGCCGGTGGGCCAGAAGTCATCCGTAGAATCGCGGACGACCCTGTACCACAACCCATTGAGGTCGTTGGCAAAGCACTCCTGCCGGAACCACCATGCGGCGCCTTCGGGAACGGTGATTGTCGTCGGCGCACCATCGAAGTAGAACACGTAGTTCTCCTCGATGCCTTCGCCTTGTCCTTCGGCCGCGGCGTTGATGTGCCAGAAGCCCTTGACCAACTCGATTTCGAGATCGATCCCTGCGCCGATGAATTTCGACTTCGGGTTGGGACAACGAACTGCCCCATGAACAATCGCGTCCGCCGGCACGGGGCCGGCTTCGACGATCTCGATCCGAAAGGTGATGGTCAACGGGCTAGCCGGTGCGACGGGCGCCTGGGCCTTGGCGGCGCCAGGATTGAACGAAAACAGGCCGACGAGCGCGATGACTGCCGCCACAGCCACGAGGGCCGGGCGGACCAGGAACAAGTCCCGGAATTTGTACTGCAGGCTATTGTTAGTAGCCATGGTTTGACCTCCTAGGTCTATGCGAAATACGCGACAAACAACATATCCATAACGGGAACAGCCTAAGGCCGTTCCCTCCCAGAGAGACCCGCTCTGGTATCGGGTTGGACAATCCTCGCTGATTGTCCGTGCTGGGGAGATGAGAGGACCCATATCCACAATACGGACAACCAGTTTCGTGACTGTTCCAATTTCTGAACCTACTTGTTAAAGTGCTGATCATTCTTCAAAAACATGCTGATGCCCTTGAGAACGATCGTTACTTAAATCCTCTAGTGTATATAAATACAAAAGAGAATTATTTTTTTACCTTGATAAATAGAATCGAAAGCTAGTTCCGAAGCATTTATCAAAGTATCCTATAGTAACATAAATACAAGGGTTTGTCAAGTTCATTGGGGATAGGATAGGGTGGGGAGAAACGGGAGGAAGATTGATCGATTTTAAGCCCGGGCAGATTCAAGGGTTGTTACTCGGGATTCAAGATCTGCAATGGCAACCCGTTGACCACGTTGTTCGCGCTTCATGGGTTTGATCTCTTCATCTTGTTTTGCAAGGTAGTCATATACTTCCACAACAGCATTTACAATAGTTTTTGTCATCCTTACCTCCATTTTTGAGAGAT
>CALESU010000135.1 GCA_937914905.1 uncultured bacterium | reverse complement strand
GATGGAGGGGTAAATAATGACACATTGGGCATTATTCAATCTCATGCCTACCGTCCGGATATTTTATGCTTGGGAAGTTATTTGACGAAAGCGGGGGACGAGCTCAAAACGCGCGTTTCGCATTTGACAATCCTTTCTTAACTGATTGATATTGAATTGTAGATTGTAATTAGTGTATAGTTACATTAATGTTTGTGTGCTTTGGAGAGGTAACATAAAATTTATATACTCAATGAAAAAAGGGATTCGCTTCGTTTTCATATTCGTATTCTTACTACTTACTCTAACGGTAATCGAGACGTCTGGATTTAAATCGGCAGTATTGGCGCAAGGAACTGGAGCAACAAATACACCAGAACCAGCGGCAACCGATGAACCAGAACCAACCTCTCAACCTGAGCCAACCCCAAACGCTTACACTATAACTGTTACCTCAAGCGCTCCCCGAACGCCCGTACCTCAGCCAACCGACACGCCTGCACCCGAGCCTGTTGCAGTTGAAGGACCCTGCGGCGGCTGTGATGATTGGCATGGCACGGGATGCGAGCAGTACCGCGAATGTCGTGAAAGAGCAAGTGACGGAATCTGTTACGGAAGAATGGACACAAGAAATATATGTGAAGATAATGGAGGGAGTGGTGGCGGCAATACTCCCGTTCCCCCAGCAGGCGGTGCCACACCAACTCCTACCCCCATCCCTACGTGTTCTGCCTGGAGTGCAGTAAACATTTCCCTGCTCCCCGGGACAGGAGAACTCCAAACACAGTCGGGGTATTTATCCAACAATAACACAGTGTTAGCTCAAGCTATCTGGCGAGGAAATCAGGGATGGATACGTACGGTACCCGTGGGCCCAGATGGATATCTTGATACGGCAAATGCAAGCGCATGGTCCGGACCGAGTAATATTTCAGGGATTCCGGGCACAGGCGACATGCAATCAACCGAAAACTTCTTGATTCGCAATGGAGCAGCTCTTTTTCAATCAGTCTGGCGAGGAAACCAAGGATGGACACGAGAAGTTCCGGTGGTAAATGGCTCTCCCAATTTTAGCAGTGCGGGAACATGGGCGGGGCCCACTAGCATTGATGAACTTCCCGGGGCAGGAGATCTTCAAACCTATTCCGTATACTTTACAGATAATGGATCTGTTTTGAACGAGGGAGTATGGCGAGGGAATCAAGGTTGGGTGCGCGCGGTTCCCGTTTCCAATGGCGTACCTCAATATGCTCAAGCTCCTGCGTGGAAGGGGCCAAGCAGTATCGGGGGAGTTCCTGGTTCCGGACTCATGCAAACCACTAATATTTTCCCTCTCAAGAATGGTGAGGAAATCCGTCAAGGAGTATGGCGAGGAAATCAAGGTTGGGTGCGCACGGTAAAGATGCTCAATGGGAAACCTCAGTTTTCAAGTTGCCCCCCCAATACGCCCGTTCCCTCAACAACCCTAACTCCTCCGACTGTCAACCCACCCATTCCCGCATGTTCAACCAATGGATGGAGCGCCACCTTTGGATGGACAAAATCAGCTGATCCACGTGCAAATACGTATGTGTTGCGGATAAATAAAAATAATGATTGGATGAACTCTCTAACCAACACGCTCTGGTATTTAAATGATGGTTCAGACCAATGGACACTAACGGGGAATGTGGCGAATAAAAAAAGGACAATCATCCCATTTCGCCAATACTTTGAATGGTCCGTACAGTCTGCAAGCTCGGGAGATGTAGATTCTTGGAAGCCAAATGCAGGATCTCTCGCGCAAGGATCTGCGTTTACTTGTTTCCCCGCTTACCAAGCTCCCACCGGTGGCGCTTGCTTAGATGCAGAAGGATTTTTGACTGCGGGTTGCACAATAGACAACTTCCGCACCGAGTACCGAAGGCAATATGGTTATACTCAAGATCCCGCTCAAGGAACCGGCCCTAACCCCAATCTGGTGACCGGAGCAAATGCATACAAGGCAGTGTTGACAGATGCAAACACAGCCAAAAAAGAAATAGTTGATCTCTTAGATTTTGAGCTCTGGCGAAAGAAATCACACTTAGTTCGCCCTCCTACCCCTACGCCAACCGCAGTTCCTCCAACAGCAGTTCCTCCTCCCACTTCGACACCTGCTCCAAATGCAGTTCGTCAACTTGAGTTGGGAGGGAGCCATTCGTGCTTTATCACGATAGCAGGCGGAGTCAAGTGTTGGGGATGGAATGAGCTAGGCCAACTAGGAGACGGGACAGTGGTTGATAAAAAATCTCCCGTTGATGTTACAGGACTTCAGACTGGCGTAACGAATATCTCTGCATATGAAGATCACTCGTGCGTGGTTACTTCGACAGGAGGAGCTAAGTGCTGGGGATGGAACAACGTAGGTCAATTAGGGGATGGTACCTTTATTGACAAGAAGTCACCAGAGGATGTGGTAGGATTTCAAACTGGTGTAAAAACTATTTCTGCGGGATTAGAGCATTCATGTATAGTGACCCCTGCTGGTGGCGTTAAATGTTGGGGAGAGAATGCAAATGGCCAAATCGGAGATGGGACGTTGGTTGATAAGTCGTCACCTGTGGATGTAGTAGGACTTCAGACTGGCGTGACGAGTATTTTTGCCTCATTTGATCACACCTGTGCTTTAACCTCAGCGGGTGGCGTAAAATGTTGGGGAAGGAATAATCGTGGACAACTAGGAGATGGAACGATAGTGAGTAAGTCGTCACCTGTGGATGTAGTAGGACTTCAGACTGGCGTGACGAGTATTTTTGCCGCAGATAGTCACACCTGTGTTTTAACCTCAGCGGGTGGCGTAAAATGTTGGGGAAGGAATGACAATGGACAATTAGGAGATGGGACGTTGATTGACAAGTCGTCACCTGTGGATGTAATAGGACTTCAGACTGGTGTGACGAGTATTTCTGCGGGATACCATCATTACTGTGCTTTGAAAGTAAATGGAGGAGTTAAATGTTGGGGATGGAACGATCATGGACAACTAGGAGATGGAACGTTGGTTGATAAGTCGTCACCTGTGGATGTAATAGGACTTCAGACTGGTGTGACGAGTATTTCTGCGGGAGGTAGACATTCTTGTATCTTAACTACAGCCGGTGGTGTCAAATGTTGGGGATGGAATCAGTTTGGACAACTAGGAGATGGGACGTTGGTTGACAAATTATCTCCGGTTGCTGTGGTTGGATTACCGTAATCGAATAATGATACTATAACAATATGACATCCCTGTTCCAAAAAATAAAAGATAAAATACTACCCAATCCAATGAGTGGATTTGGATCTCGTCGTATGTACTCGCTTATAGCGGGCATATTCCTCATTGCGTTAACGTTTTACGCCACATATCGTTACTTCTCAACCCAATCTCGGGCAGATATTGCGGTGGTGAATTATCTTTTTAAAGCGGGTACCTGTGAGACAAATACAGCAGCCTCAACCTGTGACGTGACCAAAAAAACAGGGGAAAAAGTAACGTTTGACATTGTCCTGACAAGCTCAATGAAGATGTCGGGGGCAGATCTTATCATTGCGTACAATATGGGAAAAGCAGGCCATATGCGCTTTGATGGACACACAAGTGTCGCGTTCCCCTACAAGCTTGTTGCAGAGTCGCATCTTAGCGAAGATGGGGGAACAGACCTCTTGCATCTTGCCTTAGTAAATGATAAAAGTGATGATTTGTTGGCAAAAACAGACACCATTCGCCTCAGTTTTATCGCAGATAAAGTAGGGGAAAGTAGAGTTGTACTTATCACCTCGGCAAGCACCATCGTTGGCCCAGATTTTCAAGGACCATACTCACTCCTTCCCCAAAATGCGCTCAATCCCACGGGAACTGATGCGCTCAATAAAATTTTTAATATACGCGTCGTTACGACTCAAGGAACAGCAACAACACCAACTCCTGG
>CALESU010000134.1 GCA_937914905.1 uncultured bacterium | reverse complement strand
CTTGAAGCCCTCGATCCTGAACAAAATCATTCATTCTCAGATCATTATTTGGAAGTTTCTTACGATCTTTCCAATGTCTTTTTCATCACGACTGCAAATATGTTAGACACCATTCCCGAGGCACTTCGAGATAGACTCGAGATCATTCATTTTGCCGGATATACCGAAGATGAAAAGTTTAATATCGCAAAAAACTACCTGATTCCAAAACAACAACGTGTGCATCATATCCCAGACATTGCTGCAGGGATCACTGACCCAGCACTTGAACTTGTGGTGAGAAGGTATACACGAGAAGCGGGAGTTCGAGAACTGGAAAGACAGATTGCAACTATCTTTAGGAAAGTTGCGAGAAAAATTGTTGAGCAAGGTGTGGGAACCAAGAAAAAAACAGTTGGTTTAGGAGAAATTCAAAAGTACTTAGGTCCGTACAAATACTCAGCACAGATGATTGAAGAACAGAATACCGTTGGTATTACCACAGGACTTGCGTGGACTCAAGCCGGTGGAGATATTTTATTTATCGAAGTTTCTATCATGCCAGGAAAAGGAACGCTCACCCTCACAGGGAATTTGGGAGACGTTATGAAAGAGTCTTGCCAAGCAGCGCTAACATATATCAGATCCAGATGGGATATGTTCCACATTGATAAAGACTTTTTTAGCCAAACAGACATTCATGTACACGTTCCTGAAGGTGCGGTACCCAAAGATGGACCGTCTGCAGGAGGAGCTATCATTACCTCAATGGTTTCCGCACTCACGGGTATTCCAGTCAAGAGAGATGTAGCGATGACCGGAGAAATCACCCTTCGTGGGAGAGTCACCGAGATAGGTGGACTTAAAGAAAAAATCATTGCAGCACATCGAGCACAGATCAAAACCGTGATTATTCCTGTAGAAAACAAAAAAGACTTGGTGGATATTCCTCAGAAAATTCAAAAAGAACTCACGTTTGTTTTTGCTTCTCGAGTCGACGACATGCTCAATACCGCACTTGCATTTCCCCAAGATAAGCGAGAGTATCCGAGTAAAAACGAAGTCAAAGAAAAGAGAACAAAGAAGTCTTAAAGGAGCTTCTTTTGGAGGAGAAATTCACGTACCGTATATGAGGCTTTATAGAGCTGGTACATCAGAGGATTTAGCACCAAATCATAACTCCCTGCATAGTGAACAAATCGAGTTCCGTATCCTTCCTTAAATCGGGTAAATCCTGCCCATTTATTAGTACTGTCATAGCCCTGAGGAAGTGATCCCCACATGTCAAAAGACGTGGCTCCTCGTTTTTTTCCTAGTTTGATCGCTTCCCACATGAGGAGATTCGAGGCCATAAGATTGCGCTTTTGGTCAGAAGATCCGCCATAAGGATAATACAATTTATGCTTAAAATAGAACAGGTGATATGCGGAAAGTGGCACCCCCTCGTGCTCTGCAATCAAAATATGAGAGATACCATTTTTCATACCGTTCCATACGGTTTGGTGATAAGACTTATCATGCCCATGGTATGACTGTCTTTCCACCGTATCAAAATAGAGTTTTTCAAATACTTCATATCCCGCTTCCGTAGAATCTTCATAAATCCGAACGCCTTTTTTCTCCGCATAGTGAACGTTATAGCGTGTTTTAGGCTTCATTTCTTTCATTAAGGTTTCTTCACTTTTGGTAAGATCCAGTTCTTGCGACCATTGAGGAAATAAGGGATGAGAAGAGAGGACAAAGGTATCAGGCAATGAATCCATCTGAGAATCTATTCGTGAGAGTTCGACGTCTGGCTCAAACTTGATAAATAGCATTCCCTCTCTTTCTGTGATCTTTTTTAAAAATATAACCAACTCTGAAGATGGCCAGATTGAACGAGGAATGTATCCAATAGAAAAAGGTGTGTGTGGGATTTTATGCACAGTCATCGTGTAGACCTCTTTAAGCTTATTATCATTGTACCCTCCAATGCGAATGACCCGTATCCCCGTTTTCTTTCGAACCTCACCCCATTCCCACGACTGCAAGGGATGATTGGCACAGGAGTTGAACTCTGACGATGAAAAATCTGTTGTGATTCGTTGATACACCATTGCATCAATTATACTCGCTTAGCGAGTGAAGATTCAGTGGCAATTTGAATGAGAAGATCCAATGTTTCTTTTGCACATTGATCCCACGAAAATGATTGCACTCGTGCGTTTCCTGCAGAAATAAGCGTTTTTCTTAAAAAGGATTCTTCTTTCAAAACAACCAGTTTTTCTAACAAGTCATGGGAGTCTGTGGGGTCAAAATACAAACAAGCATCTCCTCCAATCTCAGGAAGACTCGAAGAGTGCGAAGAAATGACCGGTGTTTGATAATTCATAGCTTCTAGGATCGGAATTCCAAATCCTTCATACAGAGAGGGGAGTACGTAACAAAAACTTTGAGAATACAATGTCGCAAGAGAAGTATCATCCACGTATCCTGGCGCAACTACCCATTCCGTAAGATTATGCTTTTCAATAGTATCGAAAATTTCTTGAAACAACCATCCCTTTTTCCCCACGAGTACCAACTTCATCGTCGGGTATTTCTGACGAAACTGTGAGAATGCTTCAATGAGGAGGGGAATATTTTTTCGAGGTTGGAGAGTTCCTACATACAAAATATAGTTTTTGGGTGAAATGCCATATTCTTCAAATACAGCTTGTTCTTTGGGAAGGGTTTTATGGCGTTGGAATCCATTATAAATTACGCGTATGAGGCTTGGATCGATATCGTATGAACTCATAATATCCTTTTTTGTCGTTTTGGAAACGGCGATTACAGCTTTTGCTTTCTCAAGAGCGTCTGCCGTCCAACTGGTGAGTTTGTACAGATCATGGGATAAAAATTCGTCAGGATATTTGAGATAAGATACGTCGTGGATCGTCACCACAAGAGGTGCTTTCAAAAAACGAGGAGCATAATGTGCAGGTGCAAAAAAGACATCGAGTTTCGAGGAGAGAGCGAGTTTCATGGGAAGAAAAATCTGAGACCAACCCACCGGTCCCCACACCACTTGATAGCGAAAGTATGGCGAAGGCTTGGGCATGTGCGAGAGGGGAGTATTCCGAAGAAACACGACAAAATGCAGCTGGGGAGTTGCTTTTTGCGCAAAGCGATGCAAGAGTTCGCCTGCGTACACAGAAACACCTACTCGAGAAGTTACATTTGCCTCATTCCCATCTATTCCAATAATCATATGTTAAAACAGAGTATACCGTAATTTATGTGAGCGCTTGCAAAACAGTTTTCATATACTTTTCCCAGGAAAATGTTTGTGAATACTCGTGCCCTTCTTTCGATAGTTTCGTTCGAAGAGTTGGTTCTTGAAACAGTCTTTGCATCGAAGATATCATTTCCTCTTTGGAATGGGGATCAAATAAAAGTGCATGATCTTTCGCAATTTCAGCAAGTGAAGAAGTATTGCTCGTTGCAACAGGACAATTTAAACTCATCGCCTCTAGTATGGGGTACCCAAAACCTTCATAGAGAGAGGGTAGTATGAAAAATAACGCATTTTGATATAACAATCCCAAATCTTCATCACGTACGAAAGAAACGATGTGAATATCAGGATCATTGGAAACAGGGGATTCTCCCCAACCATCTGGGCCAACTATGACGAGAGCAGGTGCAGAAGGAGTCGTTTTTTTCCATTCTTGATAAGCGTCTATAAGTAATGGTATATTTTTCCGGGGTTCCCATTTTCCTACTGTTAAGATGAATGATTGAGGGATCGATCGCAGGGATTTGGGAATTTGAGTCTTTTCCGAAATAGAAATGGGTGATAATCCTGGATAATTGACTCTGATTCGATTATCATGAACTCCATAATACTCTTTCAAATCATCTGCAGTAGATCGAGAGTCTGTAAAAATTACCTTCGATTCCTGTGCAACCAGAGTTAGTCTTTGTTCTTGAGCTTTCAATATGATTGGGTGTACTGTTTTTGGGAAGCGTCGAAACACAAGGTCGTGCACAATTGTTGCTTTTTTACAGGGATAAGGAGGTTCTGTCCAATCCGAAGTAATCATCCAATCAAGGTTATGCGAGTTGCTTATATGATTAAAAAAAGGTTTTGAAAATGGACGAAGGGTATTTGTCGCAAAGCTGAGCATGCGGGGAGAAAGAGGTATTTTTACCAAGCGCGATCCTTTTTCTCGGATTAATCTTTCTTTATCTTCATCTAATTTTTGTCTGAGCGCATATAAAAAAAATGTCCACGTATGACTTTTTCCGTACTCAAGTATTGCGTCAATGAAGCCATTCGTAAATCGGGAAACGCCGGTTCCCGGATACACAGCTTGAGAAATATCAACTCCGATATTCATTTAAGATTTCATCTCAACTTCACTAATTACTTTTTGATACACCGTCTCTAGTTTTTTTGCAATTGATTTCCAACTGAAGTGCGTCGTTACGTGCCGATACGCGTTCACCTGAATTTCTTGATAGAGAGAACCATCTTTGATAATCTGCTCAGCCATTTCTACAAATTCGTGAGGAGAGTGGGCTATAAGCACATGTGTTTTATCTGTTACGCCCAAGCCTTCAACTCCTACACCGGTAGAGATTACAGGAAGACCAGAGGCCATACTTGCCAAAATCTTGAGACGAGTTCCTCCTGGGCCAAAAATGGGTGCAAGAAACACCGTTGAGGAACCATAGAGATGTTTTACCATCTCGATATCGTCGGGTGCAAGATCAATAATCTTTATACTCGGATCAGTTTCCTCAGCAATTTTCAGTTTTGCATTTTGTCCTGCAATGATAAGCTGAATGGCAGGAAGTCTTTTTTTTAGCTCGGGAAATACTTTTCGAGTCAAATACTGTGCAGCCTCCACATTTTGAAGCCAATAAAAATTTCCCATAAACAGAAGTTGAGGTACTTCGTCTCGGTGTGTGGGAATTTTTTCAACTATCATCTCATCTCCTGCACCATTGGGGATGATCTCAGGTTCAATGGATGGCAAAATACGCTTAATTTCTTTCTTATCAGATTCTGAGACAGTCGCCACCATTTGGGCTTTTTTCCAATAAAACTTTTCCCAATATTTGAGTTTAAGGATATCAAGCATGAGTGGGATTCTCAGGAAAAAAGGCAAAGATGCGATGAAGTGTTGATACACCTTGTATTCTATGGTTTGCTCGACAAGAAGCACGGGAACCGTTGTTTTGGGGATGTGAGGCATGATGTAGAATGTTTCAGCATGAATGACATCAAACGAGCCATTTTTGAGGAGTGAATCAATCTTTTCAACTGCCTCTTTCGAGTAATTACGTACAATCAAAAAAGGAAGGTTCGAAAAAATAGCTTTAGCGATATTATTCAATTGCCAGGGTTTTTTAGGTCTTTTGCACAGATGTATTTCTGCGCAATAGGATTTAAGATGAGTTGCGTATTCCTTTTCTTGCTCATCTTTGT
>CALESU010000133.1 GCA_937914905.1 uncultured bacterium | reverse complement strand
GACTCCGAAAGTTATTAGCATTGAGTTTATCTGAGCCGGATGATACAGAAATTATGGAACAAGCCATTAAGAGGGTTACCGACAAAGCTTCCAAACCCATATTTGAATGTGGCTTGATTCACAAGATCGACACAGCCATTCACGCTGTGTCCATGTACAAGGACGATTGTGCAAGAGTGTTCAGCAAGTTCCTCCAGAAATAACTTTTTTGTGAAAAATGAATTCGTTTATGTATCAAAGATACGAACGAATGGATACGCACGTACTGGTGAACATTGCCCGTCAGTATTGAAAAGCTCATAATTAAGTCAGATTTCTCCCATTCATTCACAAAGTTTCCATTACGTTTAAAGTCGCTAACAATAACCCAAAGTTACACACACGTATTTCCAGTATTTCCACAGTCGCTGAAGAAACTCCAACTATTCGCATACCGACTCCCCATTTATTACATTCTCGCAATGCTCACACCGCTCACACCGCCGTCCACACTTTCGCCGCCACTTTCGCCGCTTTCACCGCTTTCACCGTCGCAGCCGTCGCCCATACAGCTCACCTATCTGGACCATTGCGGAATCGTCTACACCGGTTTCACACTGTCCGCACTTATTTCACTCTTTTTTTATATTCCACTTTACCCCAAAATATTTTTCTGAGTTGTCCGTTACACAATTCGGAAAAAACTTTTCGGGTGTCCTAGGGTATCCCAAACACTTCACAACTTTTTCACACACCAAAGATTTTCACACACTTCACAACTTTTTCACACACTTCACAACTTTTTCACACACTTCACAACTTTTTCACACACCAAAGATTTTAATGTATATCCGTATTCAGGCATGTACACCACATACCTGAGCTGTACGCACACCTCACCACATCCCCATACACTCTTATATATTCCACTACATACCACTACACTCTTATATATTCCCATACACCTCACCACTTTCCACGTGAGGTATATGCTGTACACATGTGAATACATCCGAACACAACCCTGAACTTGCCCTGAACTTGCCCTGAAATTATG
>CALESU010000132.1 GCA_937914905.1 uncultured bacterium | reverse complement strand
CTTATCAGGTACAATTTTTTATTAGCAATTGAAGCTCTCTTCTGCTTTTATAGCCACATTATCCTTTCTGGACAGCACTTGATTGTATCTCTTGACAGACGTTATTTTTGTTGATATTGTTAGGGTATGGGCATCAAAGATAGACGAACGAAAATTTTACTAACTTTTTTGCTGCTTCCTGCAGATAATCGGTCATTCCTTCATTTGAGCTCAGACATATGCATTGTTTTTGATATCGTTTGGAATAGAAAAACGATTCTCACGGTCGAAAGTCTTTTATCTGAAGGTTTATTGGAGCAAGACCCATCTTCTGCCACTCCAAGCTATAGACTTACCGAAACTGGGCATTCTATCGGGTTTTTATCCTTCCCCTCCTTCAGATACTCTGTTGAAAAATGGGATGGGCTGTTTCGCATCCTCTCTTATGAGATCCCTGAGAGTAAAAGAGAGCTTAGGGATCGATTAAGAAGAGAGGTTGCAAGTTGGGGTTTGGGTCCTTGGCACAGATCTTTTTGGGTCACACCCCATCCTATAATTCCTGCGCTTCGTAAACTGGTTGCACAGAAAGAAGAAGAGCAATTTGTGCAGGCATTTGAATCTACCCATGTATTTGGAGATCGTACAGAGCTCATTCAAAAAGTATGGAATACTCCTGAGCTTGAATCCGCATATAGGACTTTATTTAAAACATGGCATCAAATCTTATCTCGTGATATGGATAAATTAGAGAAAATGAAGCTGGTTATTTCAGCCTATGTCGATATCTTGAAAGAAGATCCTGGACTTCCTCAACAGCTCGTTGGAGAAAGTTGGATCGGGTTTGAGGGACTCACTCTTTTTAGAGAAATACGCTCTATCTTACTCCCTCAATCACCGTAACAGATCGTAACTATATCGCGAACCGTTTTCTACTTCTTCAAACTGTATTTCCTTTTCTCCATTTCCTTCAATTAAGGATCGAATTTCTGTTTTATTGAGCGGAGATATGAACAGTGTCGGCTTATCAGTGGTTATTTGTTGTAAGGCAGTAAACGGAGACGTAATGGGGCGAAAATAGGCCAAAATATGCACTTCATCCATGATAACTGAGATATGGTCTCTATCTATACTCCATTCATTATTCGCCGGGGAAATGGTGCTTGTAGATTGAATCTTATACCTGAGGGATATCTCATCATGAATGGTCTGGTTTTTGACATGTAATGATCGTAATGAGCGTTCAAAAAATGGCAGATACTTTCCCAGACACCAGAGAACGTTTTTTGCTGAATTACCAGAATACACGTCAAAATAGCTATCCGGAGATTCGATAATATACGTAGCGACGTCTGAATCTACACAAGCATAAAGCGCATATCTAGGCTTTCTGAAAGTATAAAGTGTGGAGATTATGACAAGTGAAAACAAGCATAATCCTACGATCGTGAACAATAATTTTTTGTGAATTACAACCTGTTCCATGGCTCTTTATTGAAGAAAGCCCAGAGGATTCACTGGACCACCTCCTGTCCGGATCTCAAAATGTAAATGGGTTCCCGTTGATCTTCCTGTGGAGCCCATTACCCCGATTCGTTGGGATTTTGATACGACCTGCCCCGCGGAAACTTCTATGGCAGATAGATGAGCATATAGAGTTTGATATCCGTTTCCATGGTCAATAATGACATGACAACCATACCCATACCCAAGACACCCCGTATAGGTCACCGTCCCTGTGTCAGAGGCTATAATGGGCGGCGCAGAGGAGTTTGCGATGTCAAGAGCCATATGATACCAGACAGGGTATGTTGTGATGTTCCCTGATGCGGGCCAAATAAAGCTTGAAGTTCCTTGAACTCCAGCTTGCGCTTTTGCAATTTGCCTAAAGGTGGTTGTCTTTTGGATATTGGGCTTCACTTCAACAATTGTCCCTTCAGGAACGTATAAAGCTTGACCTGGCGTTAATTGAAACGTATCAGGATCTGTAAAATCGTTGAACGGAAAATTTACAATACTCTGGGCGTCAGTATTATACTTTTTGGCAATTGCATAGATATTATCTCCTGCAACTACCTTATGCACAATTCCCGTAATGGGGGGGATGTCGAGTTTTTGCCCAGCTCGAATCATGTCGGTTTTCAAATTATTTGCCCACTTAATTGTGTCCACGCTTACGCCATATCGTTTTGAAAGTGAAGCAAGTGTTTCTCCATCAGACACCGTATGCGGATACACCCTATCACGTGGCTTTTCTGAAATAACCGTGTTTACTGGATTATCGAAGGGATCATATCCAATGGTCGCACTCTGAAAGCTTCGGCCCTGATCTTGTTCGTTCGTATCAAATGGGTTGTTTTCGGCTATTGCAGGCCCCGCAATAAGGACTATGATCACGAGAAGAAAAAAGGAAACATGAAGGAATGAACCCGAATATTTTCCCCTTTTCACTACCAATAAGGCTACGATAATATCTTTCCCTTTTTCTACTTGAGTTCCAAATCCGAGCAAGCGCGATGTTCCATATGATCGTAAAAACAAGAGAAATTGGAGTATATCTTTCATGAGCGATGCATTAAATAGTTAGATTAATTGTGTTTCTAAACGTTGTAATGCTCGTAAAAACGAAGCTGTTTTGAGATCAACTTTTCGCTCTTGTGCACAATTCCATACGTCCGCAAATGCTTCCTTCATAAGACTTTCCAGACGAGATAAAACCTCTTCTTTACTCCACCAATATCCCTGTTTGCATTGTACCCATTCAAGATAAGAAACCATCACTCCTCCCGCATTTGCAAGAACGTCGGGAATGATATGGATACCTTTTCCCGAAAGATAATGGCGAGCTTCTTCCGAAATGGGGCCATTTGCCATCTCGACAATTATCTTGGCTTTAATATCACGCATGTTTTGAGAAGTTATGACTTGCTCAAGAGCCGCTGGGACAAGTACATCTACCGGAAGTTTGAGAAGTTCCTCATTGGATAAGGTTTTACCATTTGTGTCCGCGCATGATTGAGAATCGCAGAAACATGCAGACAGACTACCCTTCTCTTTCTTGCATTGTGCTACTGCAACAGGATCAAATCCTTCTGTCGAGTCTACCCTGATACCTCCTTTTGAATCAGAAATTGCATGAATGTGATGGTTATGTTTATGTGCGGCTTCTGCAAAGTAATAACCCACATTTCCAAATCCTTGAATAGCAATCGTGAGTCCCGACTGCTTGCTAGGACTCATGTGCAATAGAAGCTCCTGAAGAGCGATAACCCCTCCATACCCCGTTGCCTCTTCCCGTCCCAAGCTTCCGCCATCTTCTACGGCTTTTCCAGTAAACGCAGCCGGTTCTTTCTTGCCTTTAATAGTTTCGTATGCAGTAAGCATCCATCTCATGATGGTTGGATTGGTGTTTACGTCAGGAGCGGGAACGTCTACATCTTGCCCCATAAAGGGAGCAAGCTTCTCTGCGTAGAGCATGCTCAACCGCTTAAGTTCAGATCGCGAAAGTGTTTTGGGATCTATTACAATACCACCTTTTCCTCCGCCAAGAGGAATGTTGGCAACAGCAGTTTTGACCGTCATTAGAGTAGCTAATGCTTGTACTTCTTCTCGGGTAACGTGAGGATGAAATCGAATTCCTCCTTTATAGGGACCGCGCAAGTTATTGTGTTGAGCGCGAAATGCGGGTACGATTTCTACTTCTCCGTTATCTCTCATCAAAGGGAGAGAAAATTCAATGATCCGGTCAGGTGCAATGAGCCTCTCAATAGTTCCTTTGGGAAGGTTCAAGAGTTTTCCTGACTCATGCAACAGTTCGTGAGCGGAAGCTAGCATATCAGTACCAGAGTGATTCATAGAATGGTAAAAAAGTTCTAATGGTTTAAGACTCGTGGATAAGCCATCGCTCAGCATCGAGAGAGGCCCCCACGCCCATCCCCGCTGCAGTACTTGCTTGTCGATAAAAAAGGTCTACACAATCTCCTGCAGCAAAAATGCCCGGGACTGATGTCATTGATGGATAGTTAAAGTTGAATGAGGATGTTTTTTCAAAGGTTTGAGTATGAGCCATGGCAAGAGCATGCGAAGCTCCGGTGAGAATGTATCCTTTTTCATCAAGCTGAATTCCTTCTGCAAATACCGAGGTGTCTGGCTTATGTCCTATTGCTACAAAAACTCCATCTAGCTTTAATTGGGTTTCTGCAAAAGGATCAAGAGTTCCTTTCAAACGAACTCCTTCTACTTTCATATCCCCCAGAATCTCCGCAATTTCGACATTCCACATCACCTTTATGTGTTTGTTATCGAAAATACGCTGTTGCATTATTTTTGAGGCTCTCAACTCGGATCGACGATGCAAAAGGTAAACAATATTAGCAAAGCGACTCAATGTTTGCGCCTCTTCAAGTGCGGTATCTCCGCCTCCTACTACAGCCACAGTCTTATTTTTGAAAAAAAATCCATCGCATGTAGCGCATGCTGACACTCCTTTTCCGCGGAGCCTCTCCTCGGACTCAAGACCAAGCCAGAGTGCTTTTGCTCCTGTTGTAATGATCACGGACTCTGCACTATATTCTTCATTTGATGTATGAATGTGAAAGGGACGAGAAGTAACGTCAATAGAAACTACGTTTTGATCTTTTATCTGCGCGCCAAACGAAAGAGCTTGATCTCGCAGTGTTTGCACCAGTTCGGGCCCGAGAATACTCTTGTATCCGGGAAAGTTCTCAACCTCTGTGGTAAGCATGAGCTGTCCTCCGGGAGGAGATCCGGCAAGAACAAGGGGAGCGAGCCCGGCTCGTGCGTTATAAACAGCAGCACTCAAGCCCGATGGTCCTCCGCCGATAATAACTACCTTAAGTACTGGATTCATAGAATGATCAACTTATACATTGACGGTCCGATCTATCATTTTCTGTACTTCCGCTTTTTTCTCTTCGGGAACAATCGCGTCAAAGTACTGGGTTACAATCTCTGAAGTAAGGCCATCTATAGCCTTTTTTACTGCAGAAATCTGTTGCAAGATTTCCACACAATCCCTATCTTCCTTCACCATTTTCTGAATACCTTTGACCTGTCCCAAAATTCTACTCACTCGCATGTCAACCCCGCTCATATGATGTGTTTCAAACTAGCAACACCTCATTGTACCATTCTTTGATTAGCCCTTGTGTAAGGTCTCCAAAAAATCTTTGTTTGATTTGGTCTTTGGCAGCTTGTCGATAAAAGCCATGAGACCCTCTTCAGATGTTCTGAGCGCCATCATGCGTCTTAATGTCGTTACTCTTTTCAAGGTCTCTGCATCAAAGAGAAGTTCTTCATGCCGAGTTCCCGACTTCGTAATATCAACTGCTGGGTAAATGCGTTTTTCGGCAAACTTTCGGTCTAAATGAATCTCAAGGTTTCCGGTACCCTTCAATTCTTCGTAGATAAGGTCATCCATCCGGGATTCTGTCCCCACAAGTGCTGTTCCAATTATGGTGAGACTTCCTCCTTCTTCACAGTTGCGTGCTGCGCCAAGAAATTTCTTAGCAGGATACAGTGCCTGGGGATCAAAGCCTCCGGAGAGTGTTCTTCCTGAGTTGGTAATACTCATATTAAAAGCTCGTGCAAGGCGTGTGATAGAGTCAAGGAGAATAACTACATCCTCTCCCATCTCTACCAAGCGTTTTGCTCGTTCGAGCGCAAGGTTGGCAACTTTTGTCTGTTGACGTGCTGTTTCGTCAAAATGAGATGCCGCAACCTCTCCCACAATAGATCTTTTAATTTCAGTCACTTCCTCGGGCCTTTCGCCAATGAGGATTGCAATCATGTGCACTTTGGGGTGATTGATGGCAACAGCCTTTGCGATATCTCGTAAAAAGGTTGTTTTCCCTGCTTTAGGCTGAGAAACAATAAGTGCGCGCTGACCAAAGCCAATAGGCGCAATAAGATCAATGATGCGTGTGGACAATAAGTCTTGCTCTGTTTCCAGACGAAGATGACGAGATGGATGAAGAGAAGTGAGCGAGTCAAATTTGTGTCGCTGACGACTCTCTTCTTCGGTCAACTCCTTGCCATTGATTTCTTTTATGAGAAGCATGCTATGAAATCGCTCTCCATCTTTCGGTGGTCGAGCCAAGCCTTTTACATGATCTCCTCTTCTGAGCCAAAACCTTCTAATTTGAGATGTTGACACGTAAATATCTTCATCGGGATTGACAGAGTAATCTTTTCGTAAAAATCCGTATCCTCCATAGGTGACGTCAAGAATACCATCTGCCTCATAGCTTGACTTTAAATCTTCTTTTAATTTGTCACTCATGGGCTCTTTGGGTCCTTGAGGTTCATTGGGGAGATGCGATTCATTGGGACGAATAATTTTTTCTATCGGTTTTTCGACATAAGTGTCGAGCATAGAAGATACGTCGAGAGTTCCTCCAAGTTCATCTTGGGGATTGTCTTGATAAGCAGTCTTATCAGAAGATGTCATAAAGAAAAATAAAATAATAATGGAAAACTAGCGTTGGTTATGAGAATGGTGATACTGTACCAATTGTCGTAAAAAAACGATTGACTATTCTTAAGGCTAAAATACAGAAGTTCAAACATTACTCCCTAAGTAGTATCATACAACTAAATAATCCTCCGTATGAAATTCTTGTGTGAATCTTTTTTTCTAGTTTAATGGGTGAGCGCGCTCCTGCAGACTTACGTTTGCCCGGAAAACAGCGCTTGATAGCCGTTCGATCCTCATCGACGGATTACCCTAGAAATTGCTTGTTCAAAAAAGATTTCAATTTGATATTTCATTTGGAGGATCATCATTACTATACACATGTCTCGATATTTTGTCAATAGATAGTATACAATAAGGGTGCGGAATGTCCCGACAGGGACAAGGAGAATTCTCCCGTATTTTTATACCACCATGCAGCACAAAAAAGGACCATTTATTCTGCTCGCACTCTTGATTATCTCTCTCTCATTTCTTCTGGGAGTTCAGTATGGAAAGCGCGTGCAGCTAACAGATAAAGCGATTGAAGAGATCGTCAAGACATTCCCCACGCCAACCCCTCCACCTTCTCCATCGCAAGCTCCCCGCTCGTATGACGTGTTCACGAGCAACGCATGCGCCCTCTCATTTGTCTACCCCGCGGACTACACTATTTCTGCAACAGGCACGCAGTCTGCCTCTGTCAAAGATCCCACAAATCGCTCGCTGTTTGAGTTTGGTTGCGGGGCTTCTCTTTCCCCTTTAGAGGAGTCGAGCGCCACCACAACGGTCCTCATTCCCCTCAATGGAAAAGAGTATAAGGGGAGCCTCACAAAATCTGATGGCTCTATAATGGTCTCCTTTTTGCATCCGCGCAGATCAACTCCTGTCACTCTGGTGATTTCGTCTGAGCTTGAAGCGCTCGTCGAACGTACAATACAATTTCTCCCCTAATCCATGCATATCGCTTATTTTGGAAGCCCCGTGCTCTCAGCTAAACTCCTGCGCAACTTGCTTGATCAGTATCAATTACCCATCTCTTTCATCGCAACCCAACAAGATAAGCCCGTGGGCCATCACCTTAAAGTCGAGCCTACTCCTGTTAAGATAGTGGGGCTAGAACATGATATAGATGTATTTGACGAGCCCTTGAACTCCGTAAACAGTAAGCGCTTAAGGCAGGAGCTCTCTGGGCGTGCTATTGACCTTTGTATTGTATTTGCATATGGCAAAATACTCTCACAAGACCTGTTAAGCCAGGTTAAGCACGGTTTTTGGAATGTACACCCTTCATTACTCCCCCGTTATCGCGGCCCGACACCTACTGTTTTTCCCATTATTCTGGGAGACGTTGCCACGGGTACAACGCTTATCCAAATGAATGCTCAAATGGATGAAGGCGATATTCTCGCTCAAAATGAAATTCAAATCAACCCAAATGAGCTTCGAGAAGATATTGAAGAGAGATTGATCATGCTTGCAGGAGAACAAATCCAAACGTCTCTGGAAAGTCTTTCTTCGGGCATTCTCACTCCCCGACCCCAACACCATGCACATGCAACTTACACGCCCCTGCTGTCACGAGAAGATGGCTTTATAGAAGAAGTATTTATACAAAAAGCCCTCTGTAACAAGCAGATAAGTGAAAATGAGTTACCTGGTATCTTTCAAAGATATTTTGCAAAAAATAACATTCATGTAAAACAAACACGCTCCTCCCGAAGCACATTACAGTCTTTGTTTCGAGCCCTTATGCCTTGGCCAGGACTATGGACTTCTGTACAAATCGCAGGAAAAATCAAAAGACTGAAACTGTTAAAAATCTCTTTTGAAGATAAGGAAGGGTCGCCATTTATCCAAACAGTACAACTCGAGGGTAAAAAACCGGTCGAATTTAACGTTTTTTGCAAAGCTTATAATTATTTTCAGCAAAAGTGATAAATGGCTCTCTATAGCCTATCAATACGATCAAGATAGCAGTAAATAAGTAATAATTAATAACTCGTATAATTATTTAACTGATAATAACTTTTGTAGCCTTGCAGAGCTTTAATAAAAGTGACATATTGTTACAACAGGCTATCTATTAAAACTATCCTATTATTTCCCGGCGTTGTTTTTCGCTATTAAAATGGATAAAAGAAGTATTAACGTTTGACTTACTCTTTTTCATCCCTCTGCAATAACCTAAACCAAAAGTTGTTCTTCTTGATATTTTCCATTATTCTCATTTATCGCCTTTATACGGTCCGTGCATTTCCCATATCTATTTAGCAGAAGAATTTGTATTTTGCCAAAACGCCCTTTTTTGTCTTCTCTCCATAACGCGCGGAATCTTTACTTGGAAAATGGCATTTTTTAGAGGGCATGACATCCAAAAACGCCCCATATATGCTCTTCAAAAACAAATGACCTATCATTTATCCTAAAAATTGACACTATTCTTGCAAAGAATTTGTGTCGACGATTCACAGTCTCATATTTTTACTCACTTAATGGAAGTTCCCTCAACGGATTGCCTCTATGTTTGCTCCTAAGACACGTGTCGACACCTTTTCAAACCGTTCTTTCGTAAGTTGACCCTTGGGATTAGATATTGCAGTGAATCAGTGTCGGCAATACTATACCCCCCCAGAGTACATACGAAAATACTTCTTTTTCAACTAACTGGTATTTAT
>CALESU010000131.1 GCA_937914905.1 uncultured bacterium | reverse complement strand
AAATCATTTTTACGCCAAGACCCCAACATTATTCTCGTTGGAGAAATCCGGGACAAAGAAACAACGCAACTTGCCATACAAGCTGCTTTGACAGGTCATTTAGTCTTTTCAACATTACACACGAATGATTCGGCAACTGCGATTCCTCGGTTGACAGATTTAGGAGGAGAACCGTTTTTGATAGCATCGGTAATTAGTGTTGTTATGGCCCAGCGTATCGTTCGAAAAGTCTGCGAATCGTGCAAAGAATTTTATGAACCACCTCCTGAAATTCAAGACTCAATCAAAAACATATTGGGACCACTTCTTCCAAAAACATATCAAGATGGGGCTCCCATCATGCTTGCGCGCGGGAAAAAGTGTGCCGAGTGCAATAATTCGGGGTATAGAGGGCGCATTGGGATTTATGAAATTCTGAAGAACAGCCCCACGATCAATGCACTCATACTGAAAGGTTCTTCTTCTCAAGATATTGAAAGCCAGGCACAACGAGAAGGTATGATCCTGATCAAGCAAGATGGATTTCTCAAGTCGTTACAAGGGATAACCACCCTCGAAGAAGTGATGCGCGTTACTGAATCGGGATAATGCCATTTTCTGACACAAACGAATTGTAAATTCTGTACTATATATCTATGACCATGAATGAATTGTTTAAAGACACGCTGGACCGCAACGCTTCCGATCTTCACGTGATCCCTGATTACCCCCCCATGGTTCGTATTTATAGCGAATTAGTACCGGTTGTTGGGGCACAAGCCCTTACAAAAACGCAAACACACACACTTCTCACATCCATTCTCACTCCCGCACAGAAAGAAGAGGTGGAAACAAATAAAGAAATTGATTTCGGATACGAATGGCAAGATGTCAGGTTTCGTATCAATTATTATTACGCAAAAGGGGGTCTTGCAGCAACTTGCAGACTCATCCCTCGAAAAATTAGGACCCTTGAAGAGCTTTTGATGCCTCCCGTTTTACATAAGCTCTCTCATTTCTCAAACGGCCTGGTGCTTCTTACCGGCCCAACAGGAGAAGGGAAGTCCACCACTCTTGCAGCATTACTTAACGAGATAAATCTTTCAGAGAAAAAGCATATTATCACGATTGAAGACCCCATTGAGTTTACCTACCCCGTGGGAAAATCTCTCGTGTCTCAAAGAGAGCTCCACGCAGATACTCATTCGTGGACCAAATCTCTCCGTTCCGTCCTCCGAGAAGATCCAGACGTGGTACTCATTGGAGAAATGCGAGATCTTGACACTATCCAAGCCGCAATGACCATCGCAGAGACGGGTCATTTGGTCTTTTCTACCCTTCACACCAATAACACCCCAGAAGCAATAACGCGTATTATAGATGTCTTTCCCGGACATCAACAAAATCAGATTCGGAGCCAACTTGCGACCGTTCTCAAGTCTGTTATATATCAAAAACTTATTCCAAATGTTGAAAAAAATGGAAGAATCCCTGCTCTTGAAATATTGTTCAATACTCCGGCCGTATCTTCTCTAATCAGAGAAGGGAAAACATTCATGATAGATAATATTCTTGAAACAGGGCAGGAACAGGAAATGATTTTGTTCGAAAAATATATTTCTGAGCTTTATAAACAAAATAAAATTTCTCGTGAAGACGTCTTCAAATATGCCATCCGTGGCAAAGAGGTTGAGAAATACATGAACTAATCATCTTTATGCTTTTCCAATACACTGCGCTAAAAGATGGGCTCAAAACAAACGGAAAGATGGAAGCAAGTTCCGAAAAAGAAGTCGCTGACTATCTCCAGTCAAATGGATTATTTCCTATCGACATTACCCTAAAAAAAGAGGGTAGTTTTACCAACCTCTCTTTCCTGTTCCACCGCATAACCTTCCAAGATATTACCTACATGACTCGACAATTTGCAATTATGCTTGATGCCGGACTCACCCTTATAGACTCGATAGATATCATCAAAAAACAAGTCAAAAATATCGCCTTAAAAAACATGATGATTGATATTGACAAGGGATTGCGCGATGGAAAGACGTTTTCCAATATGTTGACAAAATATCCCAAGGACTTTTCTCATTTTTACGTGGCATTGGTCAGATCCGGAGAGGCATCTGGAAAACTAAATGATATATTAGGGACGCTTTCAGAACATCTGGAAAAACAGAGAGAGTTTCAACAAAAAATCCGTAATGCTCTTATTTATCCACTCGTTATTGTTACTGCGATGTTGGGCATGATTTTTGTCATGTTTGCATTTGTGCTTCCTCAACTACTTGCCATGTTTAAAGATTTTGATGTCGAGCTTCCTCAAATGACACTCGTCCTGATGCAGGCTTCTGGATTTATGGAGGCAAATTGGATATATGTATTAGCTGTAATTGTTTTAATCATAATCGGCCTTTTAAAATACAGATCTACGGAGAGTGGAAAAAAATTGTTCGATAGTTTGGCAATGAGAGCACCTTTATTTGGAAATATTGTGAAATCTTCTGGACTCGTTGACGGCATTCGTACGCTCGCCATACTTATGTCTTCGGGGGTACCTATATTGGATGGACTCGCTATCGTAATTGACGTAAACAATAATATTATTTTTAAAGAAGCATTTATTCGTATCAAGGAAAAGGTGGAAAAGGGTACTTCAATTGGAACCGCAATGGCAAACGAGCCCATATTCCCCGAATCTCTCATCCAAATGACCATTGTAGGAGAACAAACTGGACACTTGGACACCACTCTCCTTAAGCTTGCAGAGTATTATCAAACGGAGTCTGAAATGGCGGTCAAAGGAGTTCTTACGATGATTGAGCCTGCAATTTTAGTTGTATTAGGCCTTGTAGTAGGATTTATTGTGTTTGCAGTCATTACTCCCATCTTTGCCCTTACAGCCTCTTTTCAGTAGTCCCGCTTGACAAACCTACCCAATTACAGATACAGTAATAATGAGTTACTAATATTATTAGATATATTTATGAAAAAAACGCTCCAAAAAGCTTTTACTATGGTAGAGCTTCTGATCGTGATCGGAATTATAGGGACACTTTCCGTAGTTGTTATTGCAAACTTGAATCCAGGGGAAACACAGAAGAAACTAAGAGATACTGAGCGTATTAAAGGAATTGCAGAAATATATAATGCAATTGATTCGTTTGTGAATGATGGCAATTTTATAGGAGTAGTGGCTTTAAGAAGAACCGACACCTTGACTGTGACTCAACAAGTATGTGGAGTTGCTAATTTCACCACGTTTAATTTATGTCCTTATTTGAAAAAAGTTCCTCTTGATCCACGAAATGGCAGAAGCACCCAATTTATCTCTCGGGCACCCGGTGGAGCTTTAACCACTCAAACCGCACAATATCGACTTCGAATAGACGTGAATGGCGATTTTAAAGTATCGGCTAGATTGGAATCTGTTGGAAATCTAGCCAAACTAGCAAGCGACCTTGGAACTGATGCAACGGCTACGCCTAATGGAAGTCCAGATTATTTTGAAATGTTCTCGGCAAATGGAGCAGCTTTGAAAAAATAACAGAATATTAGAATGTGTTTTAGAGTAATTCAGTTACTTAAACATAGCTTGGTCTTAACTCAAGGGCTTTTCTCAAAAAGGAAAGCCCTTTTTC
>CALESU010000130.1 GCA_937914905.1 uncultured bacterium | reverse complement strand
TGTTCCATTTTCGGAGGCTCCATCCGCCCACCAGGACCCAATTTTGTAAACCCCATTGAAGGAATATCGGTGATTATGGTTTTTGGCATCCGAATGGCTCTATTTGTGGGAATGATCACAGTTCTCATATTTTTACTGTGGGGAGCCTACGACTGGATCACCGGAGGAGGAGAACAGGAAAAGCTGGACAAAGCTCGATCAAAGCTCACCAATGCAGTTCTGGGCATAATCCTCATGGTTTTTGCCATTGGACTTTTCTCGGTAGTTTCTGGAGATATTTTAGGACTTATCAAACGGGATGCAACGGGAAATTGGATTTTTTCATTGCCAACGATTGGAGGAGCATGTATAAAATCAGGTCTTGCGTGTACTCCTAGTGGCCCGGTAAGTTGTTGTTCCCCCCTTAATTGCGCGGCAGTCGGTGCACCAGGAGTAATTAATACATGTCGATAGACCTTATCAAAGTCTCACGACTCCGCTATAGTTTTGTTTGAAAGGGGTATGGATGATGTTTTCATGCGAGCAAAAATGGTCAAAAGCTTCTTGCTTTTCTACGTAAAACAGTATCATCCCCGAACCCTTTTTCAATCCCCCAGCCCCCGTAACTTTTCCAACTCCAAAGGGAGCAAGGCGAGAAATGAGATCTGAACATTCCGCGGAAACTATCCCCAACTGAACCAAGAGTTTTTGATTTTCGTGAATACATTCGGCGAACAGATTTCGGTCTTCTTTCACGATAGCAATAACCATACGCTTTGTTATTTTTTCAATCTGCGCTAGGATATGTTCAGTTTCTTGTGGATTTTTGTTGTAACGTCTCCCTACCAAACTAACCATTTCCGCCGTTGATTCTTCGGGTTTTCCTGAATCTATAAGAATCAAATGATCCTGTATGTTTTTAGGGATTTTAAAATTGAGTGCTGAAATATATTTGAGAAATTCGAATTCTTTGCGATAAAATATCAAACCGCCCATGCATGAAGCGCTCACATCAACCCCTGAGGGCATGCCGTGAAAATGCTTTTCACTTTGATAGGCAAGATTATTTATTGTTTCTTTTGCCCACTCGTGACCAGTGTACCAATGGAGTAAGGAGGCAACGATAGCGACGCAAAAAGCAGCAGAAGAACCCATCCCTCGTCCTTCGGGAATATCAGACTCCACAATACATGCAAATGGTTTTTCAGATACAACAACGTGTTCTTTTTTAAGATATGAAATGACAATATCCTGAATAAATTCGAGAGCTTCTTTGATCCGTGGATCACATGTCACTGTTTTCGATTCTTGCAGTGTTACCGTAAGATACGTATCGATTGCGCTCACCAATGCAGGTTTTGTATAGACCACAGAGTGTTCCCCCGAAAGAATGATTTTCGCAGGAGCCCGATACGATATCATACGGGGATGAATTTAATTCCGTACTCCACAACTTCCTCTTCCCCCACCGTACCTACTTTGCGAAGAATTGATTTGACGGCCTGGCCTATGCAGGCTTGTGTTTTTTCGAAATCAACCAGCTCACCATATACGTTCTCTCCCGAATCTAGGCGAACCAAGACTATCGTGTAGGGAGTTTGTGATTCGAATTTGGGGGGAGCCACAAAAACTTCAGTCCAAGAAGTGATCGTTCCTTTTAAACCCAGGAGTGATTTATCTTTTTTGCTTTTCCTCCACGTGCGAACTGCTTGTTGAGACATAGTTGTATTCAATAATTAAATTCCCAGTATGGTAACTACTGCAACTCCCCCACTTCCTCCCACGTTATGAGCGAGGCCGTATGAACATGATGAGGGCACTTGTCTTGCTCCCGCTTTACCGGTGAGTTGAAGATACACTTCTCCGATCTGCTTGATCCCTGTGCCCCCCACTGGATGCCCTGCAGCTTTCAATCCACCCGAGGTATTCACGATCAAATTATTTCCCGACTCTCGTGATGTCACCATCTCTTTTGCTAAACGCCCTCCTTGACCTTTTTCCCAAAATCCCAAATCTTCAAGAGCGAGAATTTCTGCGATAGAAAAACAATCGTGAACTTCCATGATATTAATCTGTGAATGGTTGATTTTACTTTTGTGAAATGCTTTTTCGGACGAAATAACCGTTGCTTCCAATGTATCCAAGCGTTTTCGCTTTGCAATTGAAATGGTATCCGTTGCGGTTTCTGAAGCCAAAACACGAGCAGTTTTTTCTTTTTTTATTAAGGTAGGATCATTTGACAGAATTAAAGCTGCGGCGCCATCCGAAATGGGTGAGCTATCTAAAACTTTCAAAGGATATGCTACATAAGGACTTTCAAGAACGTCTGCGATTGATACGAGTCTCCGAAAATGCGCTTTTTCATTGAGCGTCCCATGCGCATGATTTTTGACGGAAATACTGGCCAAATGTTCTTCATTGAAGCCATAGGTATGTAAGTAATGTTGAGCCATGAGGGCGTATACTCCGGGGAACGTGAGACCCACTGATTGCTCTTCTGAAGATGCCGCCGAAGCAAGAGCTTTCGTAATTTCAGATGAAGATACGTCAGTCATTTTTTCTGCCCCAAGAACGAGAACTGTTTCGCCTGGATGGCTGTTGAGATATTCGTGTGCCGTTTGAAATGCGAGTCCTCCAGAAGCACATGCTGCCTCTACTCGATAAATAGGAACGTGCAGATCCATACATTCTGCGATATGCGCAGACAAAAGGAGTGTTTCTTCAACAACGCCACCGAGCATATTTCCTAGAAATACTGCATTGATCTGTTTTTTTTCGAGCGAAGTTTCCGTCAAAACACCGTGGAATGCTTCTTCTATCAGATCATCAAGAGATTTATCCCACAACTCTCCAAACTGAGTGGAATAATAACCAATAATTGCGTTTGTATTATTCATATATCAAATCCTGACTAAATAATCCCCATCGACTTCATGTATGTTGAGTACGTAATGTATTTTTTTTGATCAATGCGTGACTTGAATTGTTTTCTTTTGTGTACTATTTCTTCAGTGACTTTGAATAGTAAAGCATCTGATCCAGCCCCTGATCCGTATGAAGCAAAGAAAATGGTGTCTCCCGGATGTGCATGCTCGAGAGTCGCAACTAGCCCCATGAGAGCAGATGCTGAATACGAATTGCCCAAATACGGAACGATGTATGAGTGTTTCATCTGGTCTTTTGTAAAGCCAAGCTTCTGTCCTATTTTGAGAGGAAAACTACCATTGGGCATGTGGAACACCGCATAGGTAATCTTGTCTGGAGTTATAGACTGTTTGGCGAGTAAGTTTTGAGAGGCTTCCTGTATATGATGAAAGTAGGAAGGAGAGCCGGTAAATCTCCCTGCGTGAGAAGGGTACGCGGCTCCTGCGCGCCTCCAAAAGTCAGGTGTATCTGTGGCATATGAACTCCAGTCGATAATTTCAAGCAAGACCTCTTCTTTTCCTAAAATCCACGCATTTGCCCCAGATCCTGCCGAATACTCAAGCGTGTCGTTGGGTCGTGCGTTTGCTTTGTCAGAGGCACAAACGAGTGCATTTGATATATCGCCCGATTTGACAAGTGCATAGGCAGAAATCAGAGCACTCGTTGCAGCCTTACAGGCAAATTGCGTGTCATACGCGAGGATAGATGAAGGTATGTTTAACCAACCTGCCAGTGAGGTTGAAACGGGCTTCACCGCATAGGGAAATGTTTCTGAGCCGATAAATACTGCGCCGATATTCTTTTTGAGTAAAGGATCTGTCTGAAATGCCATTTCGGAAGCTTCGAATGCCATCGTCACCATATCTTCATCCCTCCCTGCGACAGCTTTTTCATACATGCGAAGTGATTTTTCCACTTTATCCCCACACTTATCCCACTGGGATGCAATATCCTCAACTTTTATCCTCTGTTTTGGGATGTAAAATCCGTAATCAACTATTCCTATCATATATGTATTTATCTCCCTAACCGTTTATGGGATGCTCCGAGCGTGTGTTCTGTGATGGAGGCAAGAAGTGACAATTCTCCTGCAAGAACTGCTCCGGCTAACACTTCTGCCAACTCCTCTTTTTGGGTAACTCCTATTATGTTGAGTGCTTCCTGCTGTGTTCCCAACTGTGTTCCCCCGCCCACGACCCCTAACATGACATCTGGCATAGATACGGCAAAATATAAATCCCCGTTTACGTCAATCTCTGCAAGAGTGGTCCCCAATGCGCCTTCCACGACATGTGCAGCATCTTGTCCTGTTGCAAGAAAAAGGGCAGCTACTATATTGGCAAAATGTGCATTAAATCCCATAGATCCGGAAAGAGCAGAGCCTCCCCAACATTTGACAAATGTGGTGTGAACCAGGTCTGAAACGGTGACTTTGAAATGCTCATTGACGAGAGCGGCAGGAATATGCACTTCTGCAAAACACTTCATCCCTCTTCCTTGGATCATATTGATCCACGAAGGTTTTTTATCAATATCATAATTGCCCGCAACAGCAACACAATGGGCATTGGTTTGTGTCTCGATATATGCTGAGATAGCATCTGTTGCTATCGTTACCATATTCATTCCCATTGCTTGATCTGTATCGAACCTTATTCGAAAATAGACATATTTTCCTTGCATTGTTGCCTCTACTCCCAACAGTTTCAAATGGGAAGAAGTGTGTTCCGCCTCTTTTCGTATTTCATCATTATGAGCATGAACCCACGAAATCAGGGCATTGCTCTCTCGTATTCCTCCCGTCTCAAAAACAGGTCCTCGGGTTGCTCCAACAGATTGAATCAAGGTAATCGCTCCTCCCGCTTGTGAGATCACCTTTGCACCCCGGCTCACGGAAGCAACCAAAGCTCCTTCTGTTGTGGCAAGAGGGATCATGACTTCCTTTTGTACAAATTCACCTTTGATACGGAGTGGACCCGCAACTCCAAGAGGAATCGAAACTGCACCAATCAGATTTTCACAGTGAATATCTTCTTCCTTGTTCACATGAGCTTTTCCTACCAGATCAAGCTGAACAGACATGCTTTTCTCAATGAGTGCTCTGCGTTCAGGGGTTGAAGTACACGCTCTTTGATTCATACGCATATAGTCGTAAGTCATATTCAGTATCATTCGAGGAAATTTATAAAAAAGGGATGCGGAAAAAACCAAAGAGATACATAAGGTACGAATAAGGTATTACTAATACGAGATAGAGCAATGTTGAGTACATTATGCGGAAAAATTGAAACCGTGTCGCAAACCGAATTGCCAAATACATAACCATCAATTTCCATAAAAATACTGCAACGGTGAAACTGAGATATACCATGCTGAAACCTTTCCCACTAAGAGATGGTGTGCGAGGAGGAGGGATAAGGGCAAACAATACTGAATTGACTAAAAACCATAGAAGTGTGGGAATGAGTGCATAACCGAATAAAATGAAATAGGATGACAAACGAGTTTTGGTGTGGGGGGCGTACAGACGCTGAAGAATGAAAAAGAATAGCGAAGTTCCTACAAACTGCATGATCGCCAAACTGAATAATACGAACGGTTGATATGTGTATCCACGGATCGAATCTGCAAAGAAAAAATAAATTCCTATGCCAATACTAATAATGAGTGGTTGGAGTAGATCCGTATCTTCACTGATTGCTCGCATGGTTCTATAGGGAGAAACTAAGAGCATGAGAGAACGTTTTAGTACTATCAAGAGTGACGAAAGTACTCGTGCCAAGATCTGACTAAAACCCATATTGAAGTAGTGTTGTCAATCGGATAACTCCTCCTCGAAGAACCCAATAGAGTGCACCAACCATAAAAAGAGATAAGGGAATGATGTAGATTAGGGGAATTCCTTTGAGAGGGCTCGTGAGTCTCTTGTACCATCCGGTAAGAAATGATACGTGAAGATCGTTCGGAGGAATGGTATAAATGCGATTAAATTGTCTTAACAGTTCTTCCGGCAGTGATTGGTTTTGGCGCATGATGAATCGTTAGGATAATTGGGCAAAAGCAGTCATAAATGCTTTCCGTGCGCGAAACAGCATGCTTTCTGTTGATTTGAAAGATCGAACCAACTGTGCAGCAATTTCTTGCACTGACTTCTGCTCCATATACTTTAGTCGTAATACAAATCGATAATCATGCGGAAGGAGTGCGAAAGTTCGTGCCAATTTTTCTTCCAAATCTCTCTGCTCCCAATCTTGATCAAGAGTCACGGTACCAAGACTATCCACGACAAAATCGGGCAATTTTGAAAATACGATATGAGCCATCTTTTTTTTACGAATACTGTCGATTATTTTGTTTCGTGCAAGGGTGAAGAGGAATGTTTTAACAGAGCATTGGAATCGAAAATCACGAAGACCTTCCAAAAATTGAATAAAAATATCCTGAACAATCTCATCAACTTGTTGTTTTTCAGATAGTCGAGAGGACACAAAATGTCGTAGATCTTTTTGATACGTTTTATAAACCCAATACAAAGCCTGTGTATCTTTTTGTATTAACTGTGAAACGAGCGTACGATCGTCTGGAATTGATTTCATACTGTACGTATTATACTCAACTTATTCTGTCTGGACTGTGTAGACTTTTCCCTTGGAGAAAACATGTATCGCGTCATTAAAGGCATATATGCCTGTACATTCTTTAAAAATACTGGATTGAATTTGCTGATCATACACTCCATCTTTTGAAAGAACGTATACGGAGGAGTTTGTTTTATCAAGGACATACGCCCGATCATCTTCTTCAACACCCACATAAAAATGATCGAGTTTTGCGCCTGAGCTGGGGAATTGAGGTTTGAAACTCTCTTTTGCGCCACTGAGATATTTGAGTATTTGTTCGGGAAATAAAATATAAATTGCTCCATCAATCATAATTTGAGAAGCTGAGGATAAGTTCGTTGCCTGGCCACTTTTGAAGTAGGACGTTTTTGACGAATACCCACTTGCAGTAACGAGAAATTTGTAAATTTCATCGTTCTCTGTATCAAGCAGATAAATGTTTCCATTGAAAATGCGCATATCTGCAATCGTTCCCCATTCGGAATCAAATGCTACTTCAGAAGATAGTTTGTTTGTTGCAGTAAACTTTGAAATTCCTTTTGTGGGATTAAAAAAGTACACTTCTTCCCGATACAACCCTATGAGAGTTGCTTTGGCAAGATCGGGATGAGTGTACTGCTTGACATTTTTCGATACTAAATTGAGTACGTATACTTTTTTTGCTTTTGAATCAAGCACGGCAAGAAGAGAATCCTCTACGAAAATTGCATCTCCTTGTGCTTGTGCATTGCTCAAATTGAAGTCGAAAAATTCATCGTATGATTTTTCTTCCCGTTTTAAGATCGATGCTTCTGTTTTGCTGATTTGCTCTTCCAATTGAGCAAAATCAGATGAATTCTGCGATTGTGTTTCTTTTTTCACTGACTCTACTGTTTGTTTTGCTTGCGCAATAAGAGCTAGCGAGGAATCCATATCGAGGTATGCATTTTCTTCTGCGTCGGCAAGAAGTTTGGTAATTTCAGAGCGAGTAGCTTCTCTTTTTTTCTCAAACTCAGCAGCCTGCCTTCTTTGGTAGCCAAATACCACGCTCCACAACAGAAGTCCTCCCAAAACAAGAATTACTCCGAGAATAAAAAACTTGTTTCTGATAACTGCTCGAATTCGCATACCGGGAGTTGGCTCTTCTTCAAATTGCTCTTCTTGAATGGGAGCTGTGACTATCGGTTCTTCTGGTTGAGTTTCACTCACGGGAATAACCGGTGGGATTTCTTCATTTGGGACACTATTTGTGTTGGGGAGTTCCGCTTCATACTTAACAAATTGCGCTACAAAACCTTGTTCTTCTTCTCCATACTCTTCCCGGTGAATTTTCTCAATCGTTTCTGCAGGAGATAGCTCTCCCACGAATGCTCCGAGATCTTCGTCAGAACCGATCACGGTCCGCATATGATCTGTCGTATAAATTGCCATATCGCCTTCTTTCAGAAAGCCGGAGGCAACCGTGTCTCCTGATATAAGAAGTTTGCAGTGATTTTTTCGACGAAAATAAATCCTTCCCGTCCCCATCGTTTTGACATAGAGCGTCCCTTTGTACTCCATTCCAATAGCAAGCGAAACATGGAGGGGAAAGTTCAACTTAAGGATCAAAGCTCCAACAACTGAGTCAAAGTCAGCAAGTGTTGAAACTTCTTCGCTCATAAGACCTTCCTTCAACTCTTCCAAGAGCTGTTTCCCTCGGTCTTGATCAAATCCTTCTTCGATAGAAACAATACCCACATAAGGAAGCGCGACAAAATAGCTACTCAATCCTTCTGCCAGCTGTTTGCCAACATATCCTTCAGGACGAATGTGCATACTTAATTCTTAAATCAATACCAAAGAAAACACAATAAGTAATAAAGCGAGAACTACCTGGATAAGTGAAACTGCATATAAAAAGGGAGACAGTTTCGTTGTCAACGTATTGTTCATTATTTGTGTTTGTCTTACGATAACAAGGGAATACACGAGAAATGATACGGAAAATAGAACCGCGAATGATTTAAAAAAGAGGACAAAAAATTGATCATCCGAAAAATCAACAAATTGAGAAAGAATACTTTCCATATAATTAAGGACTAGGTGGTTGAGCTGGTCTACCTGGACGCCCTTGGGGCATGAGGTTATTGATAATTTTAACGACTTCAGAAGGGTTTGCTACTGCGTCAAACTCAATATTTTGTGCAAATCCTTCCGTTTTAATATACACATTGCCGTAATTAAAAATGGAGCCAATAAATCCGCCTACTTGCATAGAGATCTCACTAACCTGACCAATACTGGTTGCTGCAAACTCCTTGTACAAAATATTGTAGAAATCTAAATCAATAATGCGTTTATCCGTGACTATTCCTACGGTAAAGTACCAAAGCAGATAATTTACCCAAACATAATTGAACGTAAAAAAAAGCCCGAACACGTTGATGAGAATCACCTGCCCAGGCGCAAGAAAACCGGACACTACTAAATTAAATACCAACAGAAGGACTAAAAATAACACGGCATTCGTAATCCACGAGAACTGGGTAAGGGGATATTTACGAACCACTAATATGACGTGTTCCTCTTTGTGCTGAGTCGCAAAACGAACATCCGGGCGCACCAAGAGTGAATGCGAAGCATTATGTGATGGCGAGGGTATAAGTGGCATTACATCTTCATTATAGCAAATATCCGGGTGAGGGGATAAAATACAGCATTACATTCGCCCTTACGTATGCCTCAGGCTGAATTCCCAACACGAAATGGCGCCGAACTAAGCGTAAATAAAGAGACTCGAATCTTGGAGACGCCAAGCGGGCAAGTTGTTCTCACCTATCATTTTCCCAATGACCTCCCTCAGAGAGGTCAAACATATCCTTTTCATGTCTTGGCTCCCGGCTTTCATTCCCCCGATTATCGTGACAATAAGAAAAATCCTCGCTCCTACTGGGACGAGTATATCCTCATGCTCAAACAGCTTTATTTAGGACATCCTTTTGGGGCGCTCACATTTGCATGGCCAGGGCAAACCCTTGATCAAGTGAAGGCTGATAAAGGTAAGGGGCGTTATGAAGTAACACATCAATTCGAAGCACTTCAATATATACTCTTCAATGCACTTGATCGACTTCCAGGTGGCATGGACTCTGTTGTCGTTGAAGCACATTCAATGGGAGCGCAATCCACGTTGAGAGCTTTTGGAGAGCCGTTTGGTGCAGACAATTCTTTCATGGAACTCTGGTTGCGATTGTGTGGGCTTAATCCTGCACAAGCACAACTCGTTCTCCATATGCCTGGCTTTGGGCTTCATAACGGATTAAAAGCTCGAGTTCAAATGCTCCAGGGAATCCTATCATCACCTGAGCTTACAAATAAACTGGGCGGGCCATTTGTCGATGCTTTTACTCAAGACCTCATCAAGAGAGGAATGATAA
>CALESU010000129.1 GCA_937914905.1 uncultured bacterium | reverse complement strand
TGAGAAAAAAACCCGCCACAAATAGGATCCAAATAATCCAGTTGTTTGTCACAGTAAAAATACCGTGATTTCCTTTATTCCCCATTCCACTTCGTAAAGATGATTGTGAATCTGCGACAGTAGTAATTAAGCGTTCAATGGTTGTTTCTCTCGGGATAATCTACCCCAAACAATTGACTGATGAGTTTTGTCACGTATATAATCTTGAGAACTACAATGAAGAAGAGGGATCTTAAAGTTGGTATTTTAGAATGGTGACACTCTTCGAAAAGAAAAAAGTGGAATTAAACATCCTGACTCGTATATGGAAAAGGAATTAAAATGACGAGCTCCGACTTACTCCCAAGCTCTTCCGCAGTGTATACTATTTTCATTATTCTCGTCATGAAAAATGAAGCATTGGAATAAAACATGATCAATATACTCATCACAATCATTGGTATCATCGTCATCTGGACTGTTTGGGGATTTGTTAGCTCACGGGTTGAACAGACGGATTATACGGTGGTTAATAAAATGAACGGTTATGAAATTCGGGAATATCCGGCACATATAGTGGCACAAACGACAGTGCAGGGTTCTTATGAAAAATCTATGGAAAGTGGCTTTCGAATCGTGGCGGGATACATATTCGGTGGAAATACAAAAAATGAAAATATCTCCATGACCGCTCCCGTGATTGCGCAAAAGGGAGAAGTGAAGCAGGTTTCAGAAAAAATTGCTATGACTGCTCCTGTCGTCGCGACGAATAATGGCGACACGCAGATTGTGTCTTTCAGTATGCCTCGATCCTACAAACTTGAAACATTGCCAAAACCAAATGATCCGCGGGTTCAAATCATCTAGATTCCCTCCAAGAAATATGCAGTCATGCAGTACTCGTGGTATAACTCGGATAAGAGAGTCAAGAGTATGCAAGAGAAATTGCTTTCGGCACTCACTCGAGATGGTGTTGTTACTAAGGGAAGCGTTGCCTATGCGGGCTATAATGCGCCCGGAACTCCGCCGTGGATGATCCGGAATGAAGTTATGTTAGAACTAACAGAAATTAAAACCCAAAAAATAGTATTAGCTGGCGGTTGTTTTTGGGGAATGGAAGAGCTGATAAGAAAACAGCCTGGCGTGATAGACACCGTTGTGGGTTATACGGGTGGCAGGGTGAAAAATCCCACCTATGAAAACCACGAGGGGCATGCTGAAGCAGTTGAAATTTCATATAATCCTGATAAAACATCATACCGTTCATTGTTGGATTTTTTCTTTCAGATTCATGATCCCACTACTTTGAATCAGCAAGGCAATGACATTGGTACTTCGTATCGATCAGCAGTTTTTTATGGGAACGAGGAAGAAAAAAGAGAAGCGGAACAATTTATTGAAATTGTCAATGCGTCCAAACGCTGGAAGCGTCCGGTGGTGACAACGCTGGAGCCTTTAACCACATTCTACAAGGCAGAAGACTATCACCAGGATTATTTGCAAAAAAATCCTGGTGGATATACCTGTCACGCTGTTCGTTTTGATAGTTATATACAAAAATGATGAAACGTTCCTCCATGAGTATGAAACTGGTGTTAGAAGTTTTCTATTTTGGATACGGAATTTTGATTTGCGCGGTAATGATAAATGTGCTGGGGACATACCTGGGTATGAACAGCTGGTATGATCTTTTGGGGTCCATGACTTTCTTTGAATTAAGCTTAGTCAATATGTTTTGGCTGATTGTCGCATATCCGTTTTTATTAGGTATGGCTATTTATGTGCTAAATACCTATAAAACTAAGATAATTAAGTAAGAATTTGATCTCTCAATTAACGAGGTGTTTCAATGATATGCTACAGTAAATTAACCCATTGATTATTAATGTTGTATGAATAAATATCTTCTCCAAGGAACGTTAATTGCAAAACCAGGTTTTCGTGAAGAGCTTACTGAAATTTTAAAGAGAGCCTCACGGTTGATGAAAGAGAAGGCGAAAGGGTGTGAAATGTATGCAGTGGGGCATCGTGCAGGTGACCCCCATACGGTATTTATTACAGAAGTGTGGGCTACCAAAAAAGATCATGACGCATCTCTTGCCGTGGATGGAGTGCGAGAACTCATTGGAGAAGCCATGAACATATTAGCAGAAATGCCGAAACAGGGTAAAGAAATAACTGTTGTGAATTTATAAAAACCTTTAGACGATATATAATCGTATGACAGATCTCAATACTGACCCAAAAATTGAAACCTTTCTTTCAATCACAAAAGAGAAAGAGGAAATAAAGTATCAGATTATTATTGCCGTTAGAGAACTGTTGTTGCAGATATTTCCTCATTCCGAGGAACGGTTCATTTATGGAGGGATTGGATTTTTTATTGACGGTAAAATCTTTGGGGGAATTTATACGAATAGACAACTTGTTAAGATTGAATTTTCAAATGGATGGCGGATGAAGGATGAGAATACGCTTTTGATTGGGTCAGGCAAATTTCGTCGTCATCTTGAATTGAATACCGTTTCTGAAGTTGTTTCAAAGAAAGCGGAATACTACATAAAACAAGCGAGAGACTAATTTTTTGTCACGGTTCGTGCTTTCTGAGGGTAAGAATTTCTCGATATACTCCTCATCATGACTGTTCGCATTACTTCGAACCCTTCGTACTATTCTGTATGAATAAAATCGATATTGAAATAGGAATATTTCGAGCATATATGCTTATAGTAGGGAATGAATGAAAGTGGAGTGTTCCTCGAATAGAAGTTCATAAAATCAAATCACTTAATAGAACTTCATAGTTATACTATCGTTATGGAACAAGTAGATATTGTAGATAATGAACTTAACGTCATCGATATCGTTTCCAAAGAAAAAGCTCATGATCTTGGTCTTCTTCACAAAACAGTGATTGCAGAGGTTATAAACTCTAAAGATGAGATGCTTCTTGTCAGACAAGCAAGTCATAAACAAGATGCTGGACAGTATGTGTCTCCCGTTGGCGGGCATGTCAAAAGCGGAGAGAGTGTTGAGGAGGCGTTGATCCGAGAATCTGCAGAAGAAATTGGTCTCATTGATTTTGATTACACATTTATTGGTAAGTTTGTTTATAACAGAGTTACTCGAGGGAAGAAAGAAAACCACTATTTCCATATTTTCGAAATTCATGCAGACATAACACCTGTTCTTAATGATGAATCTGACTCGTATAAATGGTTTTCGAAAGCTGAAATTACGAGGAGATTATTGGAAAACAGAACACTGTTTGGAGATGCATTCATTCCGATTTGGGAGAACTATTATTTGTCATTAAATCTTGAAAGAGCATAAGAATTATCAATGATTTCTCATCTATTTCGGACAAGTTCTTTGTTTTGTCAAAAATATTGGGAAATACATGCATAATTCATTGAGGCCCCCAAATGGTTACAAGAGAGTATTTTTTCAATCGAAATCACATATTTTGCCATTATCTCGCTAATCACTGAAGATCCACACGTGTCATAAAGATGGAAAATAGGTATACTTATTGGAACGAATTTTTCTATACAATATGAATTGGAATCTATTCGTACATGTTCTTCACTGTCAATTCGGTCATACAGAATGAAAATTCAATCTATACCATTTCATAATAGATAGAGCAAATGCTTTTTACTTCAATTGATTTTGCACTATTTCTCCCGATCGTTTTTGTTTTGTATTGGTTTGTCACAAACAAGAACGTGAAGCTTCAAAATGTACTCATTGTGGTTTCAAGTTATATATTCTATGGATGGTGGGACTGGAGATTTCTTTCGTTATTAGTATGTAGCACACTGGTTGATTTTTTTGTTGGTCTTAGTCTGTCAAAACAGAAGAATCACTCAAAAAGAAAAATTCTCCTTGGGATAAGCATAATAGTGAATTTAGGTTTTCTTGGATTTTTTAAGTACAACAACTTTTTCTTGGACAATTTTA
>CALESU010000128.1 GCA_937914905.1 uncultured bacterium | reverse complement strand
GACTTTTTTTTTTTTTTTTTTTGATGAAAAACAATTGCAGACGCAGAGAATTCAAAAAGGAGATGAAGTGTTGACTTCGTTCCTCCAAACGCCGGATGGAAAAAAACAACTCACAATCACTGATCAGGTACGGCTTGTTCCCTTAGGAGTTTTATTCGCACTTTTTTTCGTGGTCGTTGCGGTCATAGGTCGAAAGAAAGGCCTTCTTTCATTTATCGCTATGGGGTTTTCGTTTGTGGTGATTGCACAGCTCATTGTTCCTCAAATTATCTTGGGCAATAATCCATTACTCATTTCACTTATAGCATCCATACTCATCATCCCTGCATCATTTTACATTTCACATGGAATTAGCACAAAAACAACCATATCAGTGCTTAGTACGTTTCTCACTCTTGCGATAACGGGTGTTCTTGCATTCATCTTTGTGTCGTTTGCCAAATTGACCGGATACGCCGCTGAAGAAGCAACGTTTATCACCACAAATTCCGGATCTACAATAAGTATTCAAGGTTTGCTTCTTGCGGGAATCGTCATTGGTGCGATGGGAGTTCTAGATGACATCACCATTTCTCAAACTTCAATTGTAGCAAAGCTCCGAAAGGCAAATCCCAAGTATACGAAATGGGAACTTTTTAGAGAGTCAATGGATGTGGGGAGAGATCATATAGCGTCTCTTGTCAACACGCTTGTCCTTGTGTATGCGGGAGTCGCGCTCCCTCTTTTTGTGTTGTTTTCAAGCACTCAACTGGGCACCTTGTGGCAAGTTCTCAATATGGAGATTGTGGCAACAGAGATCGTCCGAACCCTTGTTGCAAGCATCGGGATCGTGTCTGCAGTACCCATTACCACCTTGATGGCGGTGTGGTGGGGGAGAGAGTGATTGTCTCAAGCTGGTTGATTGTGGAGCTTTCACCCTTTAGATTTTTTTTGAACCACCTCGATCTACCATCTCTCCAGTTTTCGTCTCCACTAGATCACGACTCAACCCTTTTAAATGACTCTTTTTTCCTTCGAGAACGCGCTCAAGAGAATCATCAGGTTTTTTGGGAGCATTAGCGTTCAATGCAGTAAGCTGCTTATTTATTCCGTCTATTTGACTTTGAAGATCAGCAGCTTGGGCCGCAACTTGATCGGGACTTTTTCTTTTCTTGAATCCCCAAACACCTTCTGGCTCGTTCTCTATAACCATTTCCTTTCTAGTTTTCAATCGGAGTAAATCGACCCCAATATCCCTTACGCCATTCTCATGTTGTTTAAGATCTCTTGCGTATTTCTCTGACTGTAAATGGAATTGAGTAAGTTCGACATCGACAGCTTCCTGGGCTCTACCTATTGCTACGGGCAAAGTACTATAAGCTTCTGCTTTACGACTCGCGACCTCTAATTCATACGTATCGGCTATTTGTTTGATCAGTTCTTTCCCTTCCTCGCGACGCTTGCGTGCTTCCTGAATCTCAGGAGACTCATAGCTAGAATCTTCGCTCCTAGGTTTGATAATCTCAGACGCGCTCGTATGCAGGAAAAAATCCATATCTTTCGCAATATTTTCTATATGTTGCTTACTGATGCTGCGTTGACCCAATTCTCGCTCAAAAACATGCTCGAGAGGAGTTCCGGCAATGTCATGAAGAAATACCGCGACGTCTTGAAATGCCCGTCGTATTTCAATCTGTTGGTCTTCAGGAGCATTTTCAAGTCCCTTCCCTATATCCATAATATAACCTCCACCGCCTCGAACCAAAGCGGTAAGATGATCGAATACGTTCCCCATTGATATATTAGTTGCGAAGCTTTTGGCCATGAGGGAGTCTACATAGGTTTTTTCGGCAACACTCGTTCTTTCTGAGGGGGTCCGATCATGCGCAGGGTCGAACAGTTGTTGAAATCCGTTACGCATACTTATTAAGGGAGTTTTTCCATCGCGAACAGCCCTTTTTAAATATTCATCAGGATTTTTTGGCTGATTCCAAATCCACAACCGACCAATTCGTGCCGCAATACCTTGTGCCGCTACTCCTGAAGGGAGAGCCTCGGAAATATCATTTAGTTTGGTTGTTACTTCACCAAGGTTATTCATATTCTCTACTGCACTCTGGACGACCTCACTTACTGCAGCAGGTATTGGCTTATTTCGAGCTTCAAGATCTACAACTTTCTGATATTGAGCTGCTTCGTCAAGACGTTTTTGGCCTCTGGCCTTCAATCTTTCTGCAGCGATTCTTTTCAAATCTGCCCCTTCAGAACTATCTGTAATTACTTCGCCAAAAATCTTTGCCTCAATGGACGCAAGTGTTATTTCTGCTTTTTCCCCTGTGATTTGGATTGCAAAATCAAAAAGACCTGCTTTGGTTGCACGTGTTAATGCGTTTAAAATAGTTTTTTGACTATCTTCTCCGGGGACCAGTTGAGGAGCCTCTTTGATTAACTTGAGTGCGGACCTAACATCACCAATTCCTATGAACCCTGCGACTGCAAGATCTAAACATGTCTGTTTTTGAACATCTTGAACGGATTTCCAATCGGGATTGTTCCTTATTTTAGTCAGTACCCCCTCGGCCGCACCTGGATTAGAATATCTTATTGGCTCCTGTGTCCACGATCTTGAAATTGCTATTCCTGAGCCCTGTAGAACGGCATCAATAGTCGCTTGAATACTCCAATGGGGATTTTTAAAAATACTCTCCCCCATCATCTGTATAAGGGCTATCAACTTTTTTCAAAGCTGCAATAAAAGAAGCTTTTTCTCCTGGCATATCACCTCTTGTTTGAATGAATCCATTTTCTCGCAAACTTATGCTTGGAGTACCATCTATAAGATTGAGCAGCCGAAGATCGTCATTTGCCCGAGAAATTAAGTCTTTTGTTGGAATGGGAAGACGGCGAGGATTATCAAGTGGATTTGGAATTTGCGCAGTATTTGCGGGCCTTTGAGTTTCTACAATATTTGGATTTACTACTCCATCAGCAACTGCATCAGCCATACAAAAAGTGTAACTTATAGAATGACTTAACCTAACGTTCTTATCGTATCACATGTAAATTTAGAAGACAAGTTCTCATTTACACTTCCCCCACAATCCCCGTTTTTCTTCTTGAGCCCTGCGCTGGGCATCCAAAAATTGCTTATGATATTTGACATCGGGTGGATACGTGATCACTGTTCCATATCCTTGCTCAAGCAAATATTCATTTACGAAAATTGCCTCTTCTGGCGCTTCGGGGTTTGGTAGGTAAATATAACGAAGTAAACGTCCATACCGGTCTGTTTCTGAAACATCTTTCTCAAGAAACACGGTTTTTCCCTCAACCAATTCTTTGTTGCGTTGGGAAGCTTCTCGTCCAAAACACTGCACGGACTTTTTGGGATGTTTGGTCTCAGGAGTATCCACGCCAATATATCGGACACGTTCTCCAGATTCAATAATAATAGTGTCTCCATCAATTACTTCCGTCACGGTTGTTTGTACCATTTTTCTTTCATCTGTTTCTGAAAGTGCATTCGTTTGTTTCGCAATTTCTGCAAATGGTTGGCGTTTTGCAATCTCAATGCGCACTCCTTCGACAAATAAAATGAGTCCGACCACCAAAAGGGGAAGGATATACAGTTGCCAAAGTCGAAGATTGCGATTCATAGAGATAATTGTAGTATAATTGATCAGTTCGGGACGTAGTTCAGATGGCTAGAACGTACGCTTTGGGAGCGTAAGGTCGCGAGTTCGAGTCTCGCCGTCCCGACCAAATAAAAGTCAGTTTGTAAGGCAGTAAAAAGCTATTATGGGTTGAAAATTCGTCAAAGCTATACAAAATTAAGCAACTAGTTTATATGAAAAATTATATATTCATTTTTTCTTTCACACTTCTACTTTGCATTTTTTTCGACCTTAATAGCGCAACTTCAATACATGCAAGTAGTGTTGGTACTGATTTTGAACATACTGCAGATAGTCAATCGATTTCTGTTTCTCCCTATCCCTTAACCCTTACTCCTCAAACTCCCACACCTTTTCCCACCCTGGCTTCTTCGCCTGCTCCCATTTCAACAAGTTTCGTTTCTGCTTATTCTGTCCCATCTACTTCCTTAGGCACCCTCTCCCTATCTCTCACCGGAACAGTCCCCACAGGAGGAAGATGGGAACGATCATCATTAGTCAGTGGATCAACCCCACTCACCTGGACTTCCCACGTAGGAAGTTCAACACTCCCCACAGGGACGTATCGCATTCGATTACGACCAGTTACCGGTTACACCCATACTCCTGCACTTGAGGAACAAATTACCCTCTCTTCAGCACAAACCGTGACACGTACCGGTTTCTATATTCGTCAATCAGGAACCCTCACCCTATCTCTCACCAGAATAGTCCCCACGGGAGGAAGATGGGAACGATCATCGATAGTCAGTGGTTCAACCCCACTCACCTGGACTTCCCACGTAGGAAGTTCAACACTCCCCACAGGGACGTATCGCATTCGATTACGACCAGTTACCGGTTACACCCATACTCCTGCACTTGAGGAACAAATTACCCTCTCTTCAGCACAAACCGTGACACGTACCGGTTTCTATATTCGTCGCAAGGGCTCGATAATTATTAGTGGTCTAAATTGATTCGCGCTAATTTGGATTTTCCAATAATCCGATTATAATCTCAACTTTTTTTACCGCTTCTCTCTCTAAGCATACAAATCCTGAATCTCTTTCACGCCTCCGAAGGCGATCCGGTCAACGATCGTATCTTTCATTCCCATCATGAGAGCGGGCGTTATGACAAATTCACCATACTTGTCATTGATCACATCCATCGCATCGCTTATCTTTCTCATTTTGTTATCAACACTTTCAAACAGATCCATTTGAGCATGTTTTGAATCCGCAAGGTCATAACAACTCACGCTGAGTTTGGCAACTTGTTTCTTCGTGGGCTGAAGGTCAAGTAGATACTGAGCTTTTCGAAACAGTTCAAGGGTTGCGTACTGTGAGGTATGAAATTTTTTTCCCACATGCCACCAGGTGCGGTCTGTATAAATGCACGAAATATGTAACCCATAGGCCACTTGGTTGTGTCTCCTCAAGCGCCTTCCCATCTTCTCGCATAGTTTCATGAGCAGTTTTGAAAGCTCTTTGGGGTCATCTGTTGATTGTCGTAACGAATAATCTTGTCCATAACTTTTTCTCTCAAACTCTATGGCGTCAACTTCCCACCCTCTTAGCTGTTTGTACCAATAGTATCCGTTGATACTTTCAAATGCTTCCTTTTTGAGAGTATCAAGTGATGCGTGCAAGAAGTCGCGAATGGTAAAAATGCCCACCTGTTTTAACCGTGCCTGATTTCTCAATTTGATATACGGGAGGTCAATTAGGGTCAACGTATCGTAAATCTTCATAAGATTGGTATGATCTATCACCACTAAGCCATCCGGTTTTTGGTACGAAGCTCCTACTTTGGCCAAAAATCGATTGGTGCTAATTCCGATCGAGCAAGAGAGATGGCTTCCTATTTCTGTTTTCAATCTGCCTTTAATTTCGCGCGCAATATCTGTCAAAGACTTATCTTTCAAAAAATGATCCATGCCCGCAAAATCAATCACCACTTCGTCAATGGATTTGGGAAATACGTTGGGGGAATAATCTTTGCAGATTGCATTAAATTTGACATGTACGTCCCGGATTAGCGCTGTGTCCGGAGTGCGAATGATAGCATTTGGCGCAAGAAGACGAGCCTCAACCACACGATTTCCTGTTTTTACCCCATATTTTTTGGCTTCTATCGAAGGCGCAACCACACACCCTCTTGGGGAATTGTATGCTGCAATAAGAACGGGCTTTCCTCGTAAGTGTTTGTTTGCCTGTTGCTCAACCGTGGCAAAG
>CALESU010000127.1 GCA_937914905.1 uncultured bacterium | reverse complement strand
AGAAGTGCAATATCTGCTCCCACGCCTCGTTGATCTTCCTTCAGTTTTTCTACCCATCCTCCGCTCCAGCTTTTGGTACGCTTAGTTTCCCAGATGATTTTGCCACATACTTGCCCATTTCGGTTGCGAACGATTTGAATGACATCAGCCCCATGCACGCCTTTTGGAACAGGGACAATCTCATCAAAGGGAAACTCTTTTTTGAGCATTTCTTCAATTGCGAGCTCAAGTACTTCTCCCTGAGTTTGTTGTGAACCTTGTTCCATTTTGCGCTTATACTCATCGACTAGAGCCAGCGCATCTTGGATTTTTTTGTCTTTCTCGGCAATTTTCAGGCGATAGGTATCATCAGCTTTCTTTGTGGCATCTTCTCTCAACTTATCTAGTTCTTGATTGAGCTTTTTTTCTTGATCTAATCGCGTTTGTTCCTGATCTTGCTTCATCTGCCTCATGAGTTTATTCATATCGAGAAGCTGTTCTTGTTGCGTTTTATTTTGTGTTCGAAGTTCACTGGCCTCGTTTTGGGTATTTTTGATTTGCAAAGACATCTCATCCGCTATTTTTTTACGAAGAAGTGTTTCGGACTCTTGTACTGCTTTTGTCTTTTCTTCATCTATCCGCTTTTTGGAGTATTCGATGAGCTGTGCTCGCTCTTGCTCGCTCTGCTTTTTAAGCTCTATGATTTGCAGTTGATATTTGGCATCTATCTCGTGAGTTATGGCTTCGGTCAGAGGGACGGGCTTACCGCAGTGCGGACATTGGATGACGTCTTGCATGTGACTAAAAAGATTATTTACTAAAGATACTCAATAACGAAGAAACAAGAGAAAGTACAAAACTATATAAAACTGCCCACAAAAAGCCATCCACAACAAAGCCTTCCACCACGTAGCTTGCAAATATGATAATGGCTCCATTTATGACGATTGAAAAAAGTCCCAAAGTAAGAAGTGTTATGGGGAGTGTCAATAACATAAGAACCGGCTTAATGAAGGTGTTGACGATCGAAAGAACGAGAGATACGAGGATCGCAGTAACAAAACCATCGATCCGAACATTGGGGAGAAGGTATGCGGCGATCGCAACTGCCAAAGCATTGATAAGAACTTTGACAAGAAATTTCATGCCTCCATACTAGCAAATGTATGACGAAGTAGCAAGGGCTCGCACAATCTCTCTACGAGTCTCTTTTTTTTACAAGCCTGACTGTTGCAACAATATCGTGTACTTCGCCATCTGCGCCCGTAATTTGAGTGAGCCCACTTTCTTGATAATATTGCTGTAAATAATCAGAAAGAGCTTGACGAACATCCTTCACTTCTTGTTTTAAATCATTCACTTTTGCTTCAAGAAGAGAAACAGATGGATCTTTCATCAAACGCTCTTTTATGGTTTGCTTCATTTTTTGAACATCTTTTGCTTTTTCTACAACTCCGGCATATTCCGCGTCATTTTCATACGTACCCTTGAGCATTCCCGATTGGTCTTTCAAGGTATCTTGTAGTTTTTTTAAATCAACCATATACCCGTTGATCATGTTTTCAAGACTCATGATGCGTTCAACTTTCGTATTTGAGTCAGTATTCGTGGATGATTCAACCGCTTTTTGGAGCTCGGTTTCAGCATCGGTAATCAGTTCGTTTCCTTGAGAATCAGTGTCCATAGTGTGTGTTTAAATATGCAATAACGTCTCCATACTATAGAGAACTCCATGAGGAAAAGTCAAGGCGAAAAAATTCTCATTATTTGTGTATGATAAAGAATATGATGATAGTCCGAGCTGTGGCTTTCGTATTTCGCAATGCATCGGCCAAATTCCTTCGTGATAATGCTTCTCAGATGTCAGCGGCGCTTTCATACTATGCTCTTTTTGCCATTCCTCCCCTCTTTTTTGTCATACTCAACATTCTCTCAATGGTACTCATTGACCAAAACGCTTCTGAGGCGACCATCCTGTTTAGTGCTGCAATCTTGGGAGACGAAGCGTCTCCTGTCGTGACGCCTATTTTCAGATTTATCTCCTCTCAAAAAAACCATATTTCAATAACCGGAGGCATGAGTGTCGTACTTCTTCTTATTGCTGCAGCAGGCATTGTGACACACATGCAAAGCTCCCTCGATCATATTTGGGGACATGAGCATCCCCACAAAGGTCGTTTTCTCCATGGAGTTAAACAGAGATTATTGGGAACAATAGTCCTTTTGTTTGGATGTGTCTATTTTTGTCTCGCACTGATTGGAGATTTATCCCTCCAGATTTTTATTGCAACAATGACCACTTACTATGACAGTCCACAATACGTCGTAACCGTCGGACATACGCTCGTCTCATTTGGCATGATAGTGGTCCTTTTGGCACTCATTTATAAATATGTGCCTTCTGCATGGATGTCTTGGCGAGATGTGACAATCGGTGCATGTATCAGCGCTTTCCTCTTGCTTTTAGGGCGCGTGTTTATTGGTTGGTACATTACGATAGTTGATCTTGGAACTTTTTATGGAGCCACAAACTCAATCCTCATTCTTCTGGTATGGATGTACTACTCTTCTCTCATATTTTTCTTTGGAGCTGAAGTTACCCAAGCATTTGCTCAACTGTACGGACACGGCATTTCATCACGGCATAAAGAAGAGAATACTACCTAAATCCCCTATTTCGTTTGAAGTAAATATGCTATGATTGAAGGCGATCTCGTATGAAACAAGAAGAAACTCCGGTGATCGTAGTACTTTCCGGCGGACTAACTAGGCAAGGAAGGATTCCTTTTTTTGTTTCTAATCGGCTTGACCAAGCGTATAAATGGTACCACCTCAACCCCGAAACCCTCATTATCGTTTCAGGAAAAGAAAGTCTGTACGTAGACACTGCACAAGAAGTAACTGATGCTGAAAAAATGTCTCAATATTTGCTTAAATTGGGGGTCAAGGAAAGTAATATATTGAAAGAAGAATCTTCAAAAGACCTACTCAGTGGGGCTTATTTTATCAAAACGCTCCTTCTTGCCAAACATCACTTGTCACACATTCGGGTAATTGGCTCGGATTTTGAAGAGGAGCAGGTGAGGTATGTATTTCGAAAAGTGTTAGGTAACGACTATCATTTATTGTTCGAATTCGTCCAGTCTCAAATTCGATCAGAAGTCTTGTGGAATTTTTTCAGCTATGAAAGACAGGCGCTTGCAAACACAAAAGCAATGCTACGCCGGATGAGAACCGGAGATCACTCGTTTTTATCCCGCATGTTTTTTGAGGGAAAGCTGTATCGAGAAAAGCGGATTGGCTTTATTCGGAGTCAAGTGTACCACGGCGCAATCGGTAAACGAAGAAGTGCACGCGCTCACTATTCGCTGCAACGTATCCAACAAAAACGTCAAGATATTTTTCAAGAGTATGGGATTGCGGAGTCTGAGCATAAGATCCTCATGGCAGACTTCTGGTCAGGAAGATTCCTCAATTTTTTTGGGCATGACGCTCAAAATACCCTCTATTCACTCAAGTTCGTCCTCTATGTAAAAGATAAGAAAACCTTCGCACATGAAATTCGAATCACTGATTTGCTCCAAAAACAAGGCTGTAACTTTATCCCTAAGATAACGGCAGAGAATGTGGAAAAAGCACCTCCTTGGTATTTATATCAAGTCGTTCACGGCACCATTGCAGGGCAGTTTTCCTATACCTATTCATTTAACGATCATTTTTACGAAACAGTCTCGACAGACAAGCTTGTCATGTATCTCAAAACGATTCGTTCGGTAAAACTGGGAAATTATCCGCTTCCGATTTGGAGTGCAAAACACTATCGTAACGCGATTGCTCGATTACGCAAAAAAATAGGGAACTCTGTATCAGAGGAACGGAATCAGCTTTATTCACAAGCCGAAGATCTCTTTGTGAAAGAAAGTAAGCGGTTTGATGAAGTTGCCCGATACGTAACCCATGCAGATCTCCATCCGGCAAATATTATCGTTTCAGAACATCAAACATATCTTATTGATTTTGAACATATATGCAAGAATTCGATTGCATTTGATTATGGATTCCTCTATATATTCGCATGGAACAGCCCCTCATTTCGAGCAAAATTACATGCAAGCTTTCTTAAAACACTGACCCCCCAAGAACAAATGGAGTTTTCATACATCTGGCCATTAACTCATATTTATTTACTTTTTTTCCTGATCAGATTTACGTATTTATGGGAGTATAAGTCAGGAAGAGAAAATGCACAAATGGCCCGGAAAAAACTCCATGAAGAATTACGACAAGTAATTAAGCAGGTTTCTCTTAACTAGTTTTGACAACCCCTTTCGTTTCCACCACAGCAATATCTGAGCCATCAGAGTTTAGCACCACATATCCCGTGTTGTGAATTGCTCCTCGACCTAGCTCGTCCCTCGTCCCCCATCCCAAATGAATGAGCATATTGCGCATAATATCACCATGAGAAACGGCAAGCACTGTTTTTCCCGGATGAGTTACTGCAATTTCGCGAATAAACCGCATGAATCGGTACACAATTTCTTCTCCCGTCTCAGCCTGAGGATCGATCCGATGCTTCATCCATTGGTCATCCGTCATATGATACCAACGATCAAAAATTGCACGCGCTTCTTCGTTGAGCACATCATCCGAAAGTCCTTCAAACTTTCCAAAGCACCTCTCTCGTAATGCTTTTGTTACTGCAACGGTAAGATTCCGTTCTTCGGCGAGAATTTCAGCTGTTTTATGTGCGCGAAGCAAGTCTGAAGAAAAAACCATATCAAAAGCAATGTCCCGTAATGATTGTGATCTTGCCAAGGCCTGAGCCTCGCCTTGTGGAGTCAGAGGGAAATCAATCTGGCCTTGCAAAATATGCTGGACATTTCCTTCAGATTCTCCGTGACGAATAATATAAAAAGTGGTGAAAGGATGTGTCATCTATGAATGATTCGATGTTAACTGGGCGTATCTGAAACAGGATACCACATGATCATTCGCCATGCCAGTTGCCTGCATGAATGCATAGCAAATAGTTGACCCCACAAAGCGAAATCCCCGTTTCTGCAAATCGCTACTCAATGCGTCTGACTCAGGAGTATGAGCAGGAAGATCTGACATGAGGCGATATGAATGCGTGATTGGTTTTCCACTCACAAAGCGCCAAAGGTATTGGTCAAATGTACCAAACTCTTCTTGGATCTTTAAAAATGCGCGCGCGTTGGAGATCGTGGCGTTCACCTTGAGTCTATTTCTAATAATGCCCGGATCTGCAAGAAGTCTTGCAATGTCTTTTTCATCGTAACGACATATTGCTTCGACATTAAACTGATCAAATGCAATTTTGTACGCATCTCTCCTTCGCAAAACCGTAATCCACGAAAGCCCTGCTTGCGCACCTTCGAGAGTTAATAGTTCAAATAGCTTTCGATCCTCATGTTCAGGAACTCCCCATTCGGAATCGTGATATGAAACATAAAGAGGATCATTTCCACACCAAGAACAACGGTTGTGAGGTGCGGGTGATTTCATATATCAGAAGGTGAGAATCGGCTCATGACCAACTTCAACGTCAAAAAGGGATTCGTTGAAAAATTTAATTTTCTTGGGAGTTATTTTATACATACGCCCTTTGACTATGCTTTTTACCATATTTTCATAGGTTAATGTTGGGTCTTGAATGGACAGAGAGTCTTTCCAATGCCGAAGGGCATGACGAATCAACTCAGTTTTTCCCAATTGCTCGACGATACCATGGAGCTGTAAACCTACTTTTTCTGCAGATGGCTTTTGTGCAGAATCAGCGATAGATACTGCAACGTGAGGATTTTGAGCAATATGTTTGGCGTGAAGCGTATCCGGACTACTTAAGAAATAGAGATGTAATTCTTCGTCGAATGAATAGTATACCGTTGCAATCCACGGATGATCTCCATATGTTGCAATACTCATCAGTTTGTGAGCTTTGAGATGATCAAGAATGAGAGATTTCGTCAAGACAACAGATGGCATGAGAAATAGGGTTTTAAATTACAACACCACGCTTTGCTCGGTTTCGATGATTTTAGGATGCATGACATAGACATCTGTTCTATACGTATCTACCATGACAAACTCACCCTTACCTTCAAGCAATTCTTCGTACGGAGTACAGTTGCGACATCCATTGGTAGGACATACAAATCGACCCAACTGGCGCGCTGCTTTCATACTGCGCGCCACATCTATCACTTTTTCAAATGATTGTTTTTCATCAGGCAATTGTTTCTCGGTCAATTCATCATGTCGTTCAAGATACCAATAACTTGCTTTTGAAACCACGCGATTTTGCGTATTGGTAACAAGTAGGTAATAAATGGGGAGCTGAAGCGATGCGCTGTCTTCATCATATTTACTCGTTTTAAAGTCAATAATATGTACGCTGTCTGTTTCTGGTAGGTATTCGAGCCAGTCCACTTTTCCACATAAAATGATATTGTCTTCTTCAGAAATCCAATAATGAGGAAGTTCTTCTTTGATTTTGACTGCCTTTCTTGAAATGGGGCCAGGATTTTTTGAGATCCGAGCAATCATTTCACGCCCTTTTCGTTTATATTTATCCTCAATGGAATTATCTAAAAATCCTCCCTTTTTGCCAGTAACTTTTCCCCACGTAGTTTCGTATCTGTCCATAAGGAGAACAGAAAATCGCTGTTCAAGGGGTAGCTGAGATATTGTTTCGATTACTTCATGAACCGCTTGGCCAAGCGCCAAAGGTGGAGACATTATTTTCATCTTGTGCCCCGTTTTCGGATCTTTATAGATATGTTTGAGAAAATATGCACGTGGACATTGGAGGAAATCACTCATTGAAGTATGAGAAACCCACACGGCAGAATATTTATCTTTGGGCATGAGATCATTATACAATAACTCAAGCACTCTTTAAGCTCGTTTTCAGATTGTGGCATATAATAGAAACTATTCTATGAAATTACTTATTGTGGAGGATGAAGAGAGAATTGCACGGGCTCTCAAAAAAGGCTTGGAAGAAGAGCGCTTTGCAGTAGACGTAACTCATAATGGAAAAGAAGGTTTTGATATGGCAAGTGCTGAAGAATACGATGTCATTATTCTTGATAGAATGCTCCCCGGAATGGATGGCCTTCA
>CALESU010000126.1 GCA_937914905.1 uncultured bacterium | reverse complement strand
TATCCTTCTTTTTGTCTGGATCAGTAACCAGTTTCGTGCAAATACTAAAACGCCCAGTAAAGCCGTGGTGACGATTACTCTCACTCCCTCACCAACCAAACAACCCCAAACCAATGAGCCGTGGAACCCGCTCGGATTTTTATTTCGTAAAACTTCCCCAACGCCATCACTCACTCAAATACCCTCAAATTCAATGGGGAATTTACAACCTCAATCAAATAATAACACCATTACCCCCGTCCAAATCAAAATTATTGAAGGAGGAATTGGCTCTTCTATAACACAAGATAATCAACAAAAAACTCAACAAAATAATCCCTCTCTCTCAATAACTAACAATCCTCCAACTCATATTCCCGAAACAGGAGCGTCAACCATTCTCCTTCCTCTCACCTTCTCAGCCCTCACACTGGGGATGTATCTTCGCAAAAAAGCGTAATGTATCAGGGTTGTTATACCATTACGTCATAAATCAGTTGCAATTTTAAAAATGCTCTGGCATACTGTTTGGCGTTACCAATACATCACTAAAATAATATGGCTTCTCCTAAATCATCCATCTCTTCAGAAGAGAAAAATCAAAAATCAAAAGCAATAGATCTTGCTATCGAACAAATTCAAAAACAATACGGAAAAGGCTCGATTATGAGAATGGGAGACAATCCCTTAGTTCCTGTAGAAATTGTTCCTACAGGAATTCTTCCCCTTGATATGGCGCTTGGCGTAGGAGGAATCCCTCGAGGTAGAATAATTGAAATTTACGGACCAGAGGCATCAGGAAAAACAACCATAACACTTTCTATGGTGGCTCAAGTGCAAAAAAAAGGTGGAACTGCAGCATTTGTAGACGCAGAACACGCCCTCGATCCTTCATGGGCAGAAATTCTCGGAGTAAATATTGACGAACTCCTCATTTCTCAACCAGACACTGGAGAACAAGCCTTAGAGATAACCGAAACCCTAGTGCGGTCTGGGGCAGTAGATTTGATCGTGGTAGATTCGGTAGCAGCTCTTGTACCGCGTGCTGAGATTGAAGGAGAGATGGGAGATGCCCAAATGGGTTTACAAGCCCGTCTTATGTCGCAAGCACTAAGAAAACTAACTGCTGTGGTTTCAAAATCAAAAACAACTATTTTGTTCACTAACCAACTCCGTATGAAAATCGGTGTTATGTTCGGAAATCCAGAAACAACAACGGGAGGTATGGCGCTTAAATTTTATGCATCAGTCCGAATGGACGTGAGAAAGATTCAAACCCTCAAACGAGGAGATGAAGCTCTGGGAGCACGAGTTCGAGTCAAGGTGGTTAAAAATAAAGTAGCACCACCATTCAAGCAGGCAGAATTTTCCATCCTCCCTACAGGTGTTGATAATTTAGGAGCACTTGTTGATATCGCAGCGACACAAAATATTCTTGAGAAAAATGGAGCATTCTATAAATATAAAGGTACGGTATTAGGTCAAGGCGTCGAACAAACAAAAGAGGCTCTTCAAGAAGATAATAAACTCTATGAAGAAATAAAAGCCAAAGTTTTCGAGACGCTTCCCATTAATGCTGGCAAGCAAGAAACGGCGCCGACGGTGAAAAGTGATAAGACAGAGGAAGAATAGGTTTTTATGGAAGAGAAACACACAAAATTATTGAAAGGATTGGCGTATGGATATTTGGCTCGGCGCGCACGGACTGAGCAAGAAGTGCGCGTCTATCTCCTTGCAAAAGCGGAAACTCTCCATATTGCACAAGAACTTATCGATCCTGTAATAGCCCATTTAAAAGAACATAAGTATATTAATGATGCCCACTTTGTTGAGTCATATGTTTCTTACCGTTTAGCAACAAAACCAAAAAGTGCTTATGCTCTTCGGCAAGAACTGAAAAAAAGAGGCGTGTCTACAGAGGCCTTAGACGAGAATCTCTCATCTCAAACAATAGACGAAGAAGGTCTTGCAAAACAAGCGCTATCATCTTATTGGAGACGTATAGAAAACCTTGATCCCACAGCTCGAATACGACGCGCAATTTCATTTCTCCAAAGAAGGGGATTTTCTTACTCAATAGCAAAAGAAGTAACCCAAACGCAGATAAGCAACAATACTTAACAAGTCTTTAAGTTGAAGAATCGCCCCTTCACCTGTACAATAGAGAGATTACTAATTCATGATCAGGAGTAACAACTCAATGAGTTAGATTGTCATAACTATGCAATATACAGTATCCAACACCCCATCTTTCCACGATCGGTGATGTGTGCTAAAGGGCTTTAGTCCCTAATCTCCATTATATTGTAGGTTTGATAGTCTTTTCATTTCTCCTTTCATGACAACCAATTTATGTTACAGGCATTCCTGCAATCACTCTTCAAGAAACAACGTCAAGAAGAGATTGAGAAAGCAAAACAACAATCCAAAGAGCTTGTTCTTCGTGCAACCGAAGAAGCGTTAAAAACCAAGCAAGAAGCAGAACGCGAAGCGAGAAAAATTGTCACCGATAGTTTAGAGATTGAAAAACGAGTCTCCCGCAAAGAACAAACGATAGAAGAGCGCGAAAAAGCAGTTCAAGCAAAAGAACAAAGCGTGAAAGATAAAGAAACGTTAGCTGAGAAAAAAAAGAAAGAGTATGAAGAGCAAAAAGATCAGGTCATAGTCAAATTGGAAAAAATAGCCCAAATGACCAAGGACGAAGCACGAACCCTCCTTCTTACCGCATGGGAAGACAAGCTTAAAGGAGAAGTCGCAAAGAAAATTCGTACCGCCCAAGAAGAGGTTGAAAAAACAGCAACCGAAAAAGCAAAAGAAGTACTTATAGATTCAATGCGCTATGGTGCAACGGATTATGTATCAGAGTACACACTGGCCGTGATTCAACTCCCCAGTGACGATTACAAAGGAAGAATCATTGGAAAAGACGGGCGTAATATTCGGGCATTTGAGCTAGCAACCGGAGTGGATGTGGATCTTGAAGAAGAAGGAGTAATTCGTATGTCTTCATTTGATGCAGTGCGAAGAGAAATTGCACGAATTTCCATGGAGCAATTGATCAAAGACGGCAGAATCCAACCTCATCGAATTGAAGAAATCGTCAACAAAGTAAAGGGTGAAGTGAACGATACTATTTTCAAAGCGGGAGAAGACCTGGTTCACCGAGTAGGAGCATTCAACCTTCCTAATGAACTAGTCCGCTTGCTTGGTCATTTTAAATTCCGCTATTCTTACGGTCAAAACATGATTCTCCACACATTGGAGGAAACTAAAATTGGCGTGGCCCTTGCTCATGAGCTCAAAGCTGATGTAAATACAGTCAAGGTTGGATGTCTACTCCACGATATTGGAAAAGTCATAACCGACAAAGAAGGATCTCATGTGGATTTAGGAGTTGAACTCTTAAAAAAGCATGGTTTTTCCAAAAAAGTCATTGATTGTGTAGCTGCTCACCATGAAGATATTCCTTTCCCTTCAATTGAAGCGGTAATTGTATATATCTCAGACGCTGTCTCAGGAGGCCGTCCAGGGGCAAGACACGAAGACTTTCAAGAGTATTTAAAGCGTATTAAAACAATTGAGGAAACTGCAACAACCCACAAAGGTGTGAAAGAGGCATACGCACTGCAAGCAGGGCGCGAGCTTCGGGTTATTGTGAGACCAGACGATGTGTCGGATGACGACGCAACCATTCTTGCTTCTAAACTGAAAGAAGAGTTGGAAAAGAAGTTTGACGTCTTTCCTGGCCAAATCAAAATCACCGTGTTACGAGAATATCGCGCTGAGGCAACCGCAAAATACAACTAATAGTGATATAGATTGTAGTAATACGATATTCTAAGTACGGATTGACAAGAGGCTACGATGAAGATATGCTGTAGGGGAGATTATGTTATATCCTATTGCTACGCTCCGTAAAAAAGAACGTAGTATCATTCTTTGTATTAGGAAGGGAGGTGAAACAACACATGACAAAAGCTGACTTAATTGCACAAGTTGCAAAAAGAGCCGGACTCACCTCAAAAGCAGCAAAAGACGCAGTCAGTGCAGTATTTGATACTGTTTCTGAAGCAATGGAACGAGGCGAAAAGGTGGTAGTAACAGGTTTTGGCACATTCCTTGTCCGAGGTCGCGCAGCACGAAAAGGCCGCAATCCTCAAACAGGCGCAGAGATTAAAATCCCTGCAACCAAGACTCCTGGTTTTACCGCTGGGAAAAGTCTAAAAAGAAGAGTGAAATAATATTCATCTTTTTTAACGTACCCCGCCTCACGGTCGCATTTTTTGAGCGAGACATGGGGCGGGGTACAGTAGTTTAAAGCAATATTTATGTGGAGAGCGCTAGCAGTTATCGGAACTTGTGTATTTGCATTATTTCTCCTGCCATCATTCCGCCTTATTACCCAATCTCAATCCATAAATCTCACAGATAAAGAAGTGGCATATCAACTTCCATACTCGGGTTTACTCCCCGATCATCCACTCTACCCCTTAAAAAAACTTCGTGATTTTTTACTCGTTAGCACCACCAGAGACAATGTTAAAAAAGCTCAGCTCCACCTCAATCTTTCCAATCGTATGTTTTCAGAATCTTTAGGGCTTGCACAAAAAGCTAAAGATGGGGCAGCGCTTGACCATATGCGAAAAGCACAGGAAGAATTTTTTCGTGTTATGCCCGCAATTCAAGACGCGAAAAAACAAGGAGGAGCCTATCCTAATGATTTTATTGACGAACTCTATTTAAGCAACGCAAAACATAGAGAGGTGATCGCGGAGGTGTTGAAAAAAACAACCAGCACCAATGTCCAAGAAGTGGAAAACATGTTGAAGAGGAACGAAGAAGCGAAACAACTCATAAGCACCCTTCCTTAAGTAATTTATATTGTCTCTACAAGCAATTATTGTTTTTTGAAATAAATATGGTATAGTAAGAGCTCAACTGCTTTAAGCAGGAAGGAATTTGGATCTATGCCAAAAAAACAAACTCACCCAACAACCCCAACTACAAAGGAGGTAAACCCCATGCAATTGTTGCTTCAACAATCTGCAGTCTCCAATATAAAGCGAGGTGTAGAAATGGAAGCAGGAATTCTCTCACTCACTAAAAAAAGCATTCTCTTTGACGTAGGTGCAAAAGCATACGCAGTACTCGGAGACAAAGAGCTCAAAGAAATCGCAACATATTTACCTTACTTAAAACAAGGCGACAAAGTCAAAGTTCGTATCATGTCAGAAGAATCTCGAGAAGGTTTTCCTGTGGTCTCGATGCGATCGTTCTTCGAAAAAGGAAAGTGGGATATTTTGAAAGAAAAAAAGAAAAACGAGGAAGTAATTGATGTGATTTGTGGAGAATACGGGAAAGGTGGCGTATTTATTGATTTTATGGGAATCCGAGGAGTAATCCCCAAGATTCAACTCACCACAGACTTTCTTGACGATCCCGCAAAACTCGACGGTCAACGTATAAAGGTAAAAGTCCTTGAAGTAGACGAAGAAAAAAACAGACTTGTTGTATCTCAAAAAGCCGCGGTGTTCAATATCTCTCAAAAAGATTTGAAAGAGCGCTTTGACAAGATAAAACTGGATGAAGAATACGAAGCAAATGTGCTTGGGGTATCTGAGTTTGGAATCTTTTGTGAAGTTGATGGAGTTGAAGGTTTGGTACATATCTCAGAGATTTCATGGGAAAAAGTGACCAATGCCTCAGCTTACGTCAAACAAGGCGAAGCAATCAAAGTGTTGGTTGTGGAGAAAAACGAAGAAGATCTGAAGCTTAACTTATCGATTAAACGCCTCGCACATGATCCATGGAAAAATATTGAAGAAAAATATCCAAAGGAAAAAGAGCATGATGGTGAAGTAGTACGAAAAGAACGATATGGATATTTTGTCCGGCTAGAACCTGGCGTTGAAGGCCTCATCCATGTGAGTAAACTCGCGGGAAATGAAGAGTTCGAAATGGGTCAAAAAATCAAGGTGTTTATCGAGCGGGTGAATAATAAGGAGCGCAGAATGAGCCTTATTTTGCCACAGGTCGAAAAGCCCGTATTTTATCGCTAAAGAGTATTGCACCAATCTTGAATTTTTTTGGTTTCACCTTCAGTATTGAGGTAGAAATTATCAAGCTTAAGTGTTTCTCCCCATTTTTGGGCTCCTCTTTGGACAAAAAAATCTTCAAGGATGTCTATCGCAAGACAAAAATGTGCATAGTTTGAGTCTCCTAAGCCTATAAATCCAAACTTCTTTTGGGAAAAATTATCTTGCGCGTGAGCGTCCATATAGGTGAGGAATGCCGTGTGTGGCTGACCTTCTCTTCCGCGATCAAACCAGCTAGGAGTTGCAAGTACGACCAAGTCGTACGATTCGGTCGTGAAATCCATACGATCTTGGAGTTTTGAAACGACCACTTCATGTCCTTTTTGAACCCACAAATCCATTACAATCATAACAACAGATTCGGTGGTACTTGAATATGTTTCGTAGAGGAGTGCGATGCGCATAAAATGATTTTGAATGGATAAAGCATCTTTAGTCTACTGTATTAAGGTGGGAAATTCACTTCGTTTCTTCACGAAGTACTTCCTCAATGTCGTTTTTTAAAACATCAAGATGCTCTTGTATCTTCTGTTTGATTTTTTGTTCAAGAGCCTCATCATGACTATGGAGAAATTGCCACGTATCGACATGATTGTCCTCGTTATTTTTTCGAATAAATTCATGCTTTGCATCTTCGGGAAGTTCTGAAAGCACAAAATCAATTACGATGTGATGAATGGTTTCGTGAGCCATTTGTACTAACTCTTCTTTTTCGAAAGCAGAAAGAGTGAGGCGGTCCATATGTTCAACTAAAACAGAAGGCTCAACCATGTGGGAATAAAATCGTTTTTTCATGATAGTTTAATCATAACTCAATAGGCCCAAGGGGTATGGAATCGCTCGGGTCATCAACAAAAAAATATAACACGGGCCCTCGTGCCCCTCCGTCAACTCGTTCTAAGTGTGCCATTACCTCGGGAGAACCTCCCAAATGCTTTCCAGTCCACGGGGCTGGTCCAGCGTCCCCAATAACCACAATAATTACTTTTCCATTTTCAGGATTAACCACAAGCATTTTACGGTATCGAAACAATCGATAGAGTTCTTGCGGATTTTCTTCCCAACCAGGAGAAAGAAATGTTGGCACTGCGATGTAGTATTTTTCCCGATCACTATCTTGTTGGGTCATGCTCTCTCGAGACGTTGCGAAATGTCCCCATGCGCCTCTTCCTGGCGCCATCCCAGAACTTACATGAACACTCTCACTTGGAGTTGCGAAATGGGTTTCTATCGTGTCTCCAGGATGTCTGGCAAGGTGTTGCTCCGCACCAATTATCCCATATGCCCGGTTTAATCTTCTCTGCTCAACGGTTGGCGAAACAGGGAGTGAGAAAAATGTTGACAGCGTGTGCGCGATGGATATTTCTTGATCAATCCCTAGTTCTTGCACTTTTTCAGGAAGTAAATCTGCAAGTCTTCGTACCAACTCTTCTTTTGTATGAGCCTGCGGATCCTCTTGAGGGGAGGGTGGGACAAATTGATGAGAAATGATTGTGGCATTTACGGGGTGTGCAAGCATGAGAAGTCCCGTCATTGAGCCGACTGCGATGTGTTTTGACGTGTGGTCTACCCATTTAACAACTTTCTTGTGTTGAGTAAGAAGTTGTTTTTGAATCTGTTTATGACGCTTAATCCACCGCGACTTGAGTTTGAGAAAATGAGTTGAAGAATGCATGTCGGTCATCAGTATGAGTGATTATCAAAATCATTGCAAGGGGTCGTTAGTTGTAAATAACACAGCTTTGTATTACTATGATCATGTATGTGGAGAATTTGGAGCGAAAAAAAAGGTGAAGTATCTCTTTTGGTGGTTTTAGGACTAATTGTGTTTATGGGCGCCTCTGCATACTTAACTACTGCTTTAAATCAAACCAAACAGACCACGCAAACAAGAGCGTCGGGAAACTGTGGAGATAGAAGTAAGTGGATAAGTGACTGTGAAGGCTATAATCCTGACCAAAAGAATCAATGCTCTGGGTGGTTTGACGCTGAGTGTGGAGGGAGTAATAATGACAATAATGACGACGAAGAGGATCAAGAAGACCCTACGCCCACCCCCAATAGTGGAGGAGGAGGCGGAGGGAACTGCGGAAACAAAAGCGGGTGGATAAGCGACTGTCTCAGATACAACGGGAGTGATAAGACGGCACAATGCACTGATTGGTACAATGCCGAATGTCCTCCCACACCAACCCCCGGTGCGCCAACTACCGGCGCAAATCCCACCATTCCTAGTGGGGGTGCCGCAGGAAGTTGTAATAATGGCCAAATACCAAATGGAAGTTGGGCTTGTGATAGTAGCACTTCCGTTATCCAATGTAAAGATGGTGTATATATCAATAAAACAAACTGCACGAGATGTACGGGAATAAGTCCCGATAAGGGAAGTATTTGTCAGGGAGGTGCCAATACGCCAACCCCTACCCCAAGAAATCCAAATTGTCCCCCAGCAATGCCTCATCGGTGTCCTGGAAGTAATGTATGTGTCCCTACCTTTTTGGAGTGTGATAATACACGAACCCCGACTATCCCTGCACGATCTTGCTCCTCGCCTGACGTATGGTGTGTAACAACGGGTGGTTGTAGGTCAATTAGCGATTGCCCTACTCCGACCGCAATTCCCACCCTTCCACCTCCAGCTGGAGCAGCGCCGCAAATAAACTCAACGCCCGCGCCAACCATTCGACGCCTCCCCACATCAGCGACTCCCCCTGCGAGATCTGCGACTCCAGCCCCAACCATATTTCAAGTAGATCAACCTCTCCCCACCATTGGCATGGCTTCACCTATTGGAGCCTCAACTATTATAACTATTCCCGAGAGTACCACCTTTATATCATGTCTGTGTACAACTTTAGATATATATCACAAGCCCATTGTTCCCCCAGGATGTACTAGTTGTGTTAGTTCTATCAACTAATATGAACCCACTTAAAAACAAAAAAAGAATTAAAATGTTTGTGGCATTGGGTTTTGCCCTTTTGGCCACAACCACAATCTCTCCTCGATTGTTTATTGCCAATTCACCCGAGATAAATACGCAGTTTATCGCAGAAATACAACAAATTCCCAATCAAATGGTCGCTTTTATCCGTCGTGAGCCCGATCAACTTCAAGAAGCCGCGTTTGCCACCCTTCAAAGGGATAGAGTGGGAGAAATACCAGAAGGGCTCACATTTGCACCCATTGCAACCGGAGTTAGTGCTGCAGAAAATCAAACCACAGGAGAAACACTCATTCAAATTGAAGCGGGAACCAAGCTAAAAGTGAGTACTATTGAGCTTGATGACGGAAGGGTAGTAACTGTATATACTCCTATCAAGTAGGTGTTTTACTACAAAGAACAGGTGTATTTAGAAAGTACTTTATTCCCCGGCGTATCAGCCAAAGATATGCTTTAATCAAGTTGGTCCATATTTTTTTCCCGTTTTGAACCGCTGATCGCTCTCTTTCTTTTGACACATAGTCAAGCGTATCTGCGTCCTGTAAGATTTTTGTGTACCAATCACCTTTTTTATTCAGCCGTCGGTAGGGAATCGAATGCGGATGGTTGATAATCGCTCGGAAAATGATGGAGCGCTCTTCTTTTGAAAGACCGAATTCGTCAAGAATTGCCGGTAAATACGTTCTGTTCAAATAGGGCTCCATTACGTGATTTTTTGCCCGTTGAAACAAATTGCTGTTATCTTGTTGAATCATAACTATGTCATGAAGATAACAACATGCAACAAGAAGATTAAAATCCACCTCTTTTTGCAATTGAAGTGCGCTTGCAATTTGTGTTGCATTTTTCACAACACGTTCTATGTGGGTAATATCGTGGAGTGGGTCTTGAGATAGGGAGTATTGAGCTTCAGCAAATAGTTTGATTTTTGAAAGCGTTTGGGAGTCCATACCTGTTGTTGCTGCCCAGCTTGGATTCGAACCAAGATAAATAGATCCAGAGTCTATTGTCCTACCTTTAGACGACCGGGCAAAGCATCCCTATTGTACCATACCTTTGTGCCCTTGGAGGAGCCCAAAAACAGTTCCTGCAAGGAGAATATTTTGTTGTTGGGTGAGCCAGTAATGATCAAAAAATCCCGTAAAAATAATTACGAATACAATGGGGAGGTATTTTTTCCACGAGAAGGCGAGCTTGATCATTCGGGCATATGCTGCAAAGCCAAATCCACCCAAGATGACTAAATTGGTCACTATGCCCGTTTCGGAAAGCCACAGCAAAAATATATTATGCACCGGTTGGAGAAATTGATAGGAGTAGGGAATAGGGATCGTGCTTTGTGCAAAAATATAGTTACCCAACCCCACACCAAAGAGGGGAAAATCTCGTATTATCGCTAGTGCAGACTGGGCCAGCCATATTCTCTTATCTAACGAGTCAGGGTCTCCCTGGGAGGCAAAAAACACACTTGCAAGAGTGATTGGAACCAGGATCTTCGCAAAGGTACAGACGAAGCATGTTGATTTCATCGTGAGAATGCGTATTACATTCACAAGCAGAAAGCCCACCAGCGCAATTTTTGAAAATGAAAATAGGATAAGAATTGTTGAGGCGCTGAGAAACAGAGACTTAAGAGGTTCAATATCAAATCGTTTATCACATAAAATCCAAGAAAAAGCAAGAAGGTAAAAGCCGGCTAGCGCATTGGGATGAGAAAAGGTCCCATACCCCCGCAGTATTTCCACGCCCTGCATACTGATTTTTGCAATTCCTGGAGTCGCCAAAGAAAAAGATCGTTCTCCCAAAAAGTACGCGAATCCTTGCATGGTGTGGTTTTGAGTAATCTGGAAAACTACCAACAGAAGCTGAAGTACCGCACCCGCAATAAGCGCATATAAAATAACCACTGGTTTTGTCTTGAACTGTGAAAATACACATATCACCATTCCCACCTCTATCCATTTTAAAACTCGATACAAGGCAATCATGGGCTCTGTTGAAGTTGCCACATTGATTGCGAAAAAAAGAAAAATCACATATAAAATACGTGACTGGAATAGTGTGGTGATGAGAGTTCGTTTATTTACGATCATCAACACGGCCATAATCAACACGAGTATATCTGTCAAATAGATTGCGGGAGCAAGATAATCAACCCTCATGCCATGTGCATACGAAAACGGAAAGAAAAAAAATGTGCCAAGCTGGGTAGGGAGAAGGAATAGGAAAAGTAGTCCCACCATTCGAATGAGTTTTGCAGAAGAAGTAATAACTCCCATGTCCTCTATTATCTCACTGTAACTGTTTTCCTTCCTGGATGATGGTGGACAAGTAAGGCATGAGGTCTATATAAAATGTGGGGCTAAATACAATATAGACAGATGCTTTCTGGTAATCGGCGACAATCCTTGATCTCACTTCAGTATTCACAGCTGTTGCGGAAATGAGGTTTCC
>CALESU010000125.1 GCA_937914905.1 uncultured bacterium | reverse complement strand
AGACTCCCACTTGTCGGGTGCACGCATTGTTGGGCGCATTTACACCTTGATGAATAATTGATTGTTATAGTTCCAATCGTAATTTCCGTGGACACGAAACTGCATACTATCCTTGGTTGCTTGGAACCACAATTCTACCGGAAACGATATTAACTCAAACCGATTATCTGCCACACATTGCATGGGCATATAGTTCCAAAACAAGGTCGAATATAGACATTTGTTGTTATCGTCATACTTGATGACCCATTCATCATCCTCTGCGCCATTCTGTAATCGATACGTGCCAAGGTATTGCTTCATATCGAACGGATGAGAATCTATGTTTCTGTAGGCGAAACCAGTACGAGCGATGACTTCCTGAACATACTGATCCCAATGCTCTTCGCTTGTGTCGATTTTGATCTTGGAGCACTGTAATCGATCAAATATCTCCATCATCATTGTTTGTTCATATTCAATGGCGGCAAACATACTGTTTTCATCTACATATTCATGATCTCTAAAAAACACATGCAGATCATCTCTTCTGAGCATGAGATCTCGCCACCATTTTCCCCGGGCGAGAAACGCTTTTTCCAAGCTTTTCCGCAGATTAGGACGATAGAGAAAGACAAGGAGGGGATTCAGTTCGTTGATACTCGCTAAAACCTGCGAAGAATAAGTAACAATATCATCTTCATTCCAGAGGCTATGAATAAAATACCGGTCGTAGGCATGCAAAAAACACCCTTCGGTAACACAGACTTTCCCAGATGCCTGTATTGAATCTCGAAATCCCACCCATTTCTTCAACATGCCACTTCTATTTGATTCCATCCCTTCCGCCGTATCTAATGCTCCAAAGCTGAATTCCTGATGTCGGATTGGATGAGTTTCGCACTCTTCATGCAGCCAGTAGGCATCATGATTCAGAGCGATTTGTTTGTAAACACTTTTCGAAATACTGGATTTGCCTACTGAGCAGTGTCCATCCACGATGATCAGTTTTGTGTTCATCAAGAATCTCCATTGATTTTTGTCAATTACCTGGCGCCCAACGG
>CALESU010000124.1 GCA_937914905.1 uncultured bacterium | reverse complement strand
GCGTGTTTTTCTAAGCCAAATTCATTCATGATAAAAGCTGCTTTTTCTTTTTTGACGTTTTCTGAAATATGCTGAGAATACATTCCCAACATAATATTGTCGAATACATTTTTCCAGGGAAAAAGAGTGTCTTCTTGAGAAACAAGAGTGACCTTTTTTAGGGTGTGTTGTGCGGTTGAACCGTCAAATTGAATAGCACCATTTGTGGGAGCAATGAGACCACTCATGATCGCGGCAAGGGTAGATTTTCCACATCCAGAAGGGCCGGTCAAACAAACAAATTCACCCTTTTTGATACTAAAAGTAATGTCCGAAAGCGCATTAACTTTTCCTTTTCCCACAATGTAGTCATGCGACAATTGTGATATTTGTATGAGTGTTTTCATATGCGTTGCCATTTTAAAACCAATGACTCGATGAGAGTAACAAGAAGGGATGATCCCAAACTCAATACGCCAATACACACGATTCCCGTGATGATCTGCGTAAAATCAACCAGTTGATAGCCAAGCCATGTGTAATAGCCAATTCCGTTTCTACCCGATATCATTTCAGCAACAATAACCCCCAGCCAAGAGACACCCATTCCGATCCGAATTCCGGTTAATATCATAGGGAGAGCGGCTGGGAATACTAGTTGAAACAGTCTGTCATAAAAGGTAAATCCGAGAGTTTTTGCAGTATTGAAGTATTTTTTCGGTATCGAACGAACCCCGAATTTCGTATTGATGAGAATGGGAAAAAATGCACCAATAAATGTGATAAATATGATGCTATGTTCAACAACGGGAAAGAGTACTACCACAAGGGGAGCCCAAGCAATGTTGGGGATGGGTCTGAGTAATTCCGAAATGGGAAAAAGAAAGTCATCAAAATGGGTGTTGAGTCCTGAGGCAATTCCCAGAGATACTCCCACAAAACTCGCGATGATTACTCCCAAGAATACACGCAAGAGCGTATGCCCCATATCTTCATAAATTGCAAATGAACTGAGCTCTTGAACGAGCCGAGCCAGTACTTGAAACGGTGAGGGGATGTTGATAAATAAAAGAAATTGATTGAGTTTTATATAGGAAAGAAACTCCCAAAGCGAAACAAAGAAGATCACTGAAACCAGTTTGCGAAAAAAAGACGCAACGGTGTGTGAGGATGTCATAAGGTTAGGGATTGCTGACATTACCATGCCAACCGGCAACTAGAGCATCTTTCTCCGGGTAGGTTCCTTTTTCTTTTTTGGTAGCCTCTTTTAGGTAAGAATCATCCCAAAATGATTCGACTGAGAGCTTTTCGATTTTCTTCAAAGAGGTTAAAAAAACAGCATCATCTTTTAAGGTTTGGATATCTTGATCATACACGTATGCGTCCCAATGGATACTTTTGACAAGTTGACGTGTGACCTCCAAAGGAAATGAGCTTTCCTCATGAAATATTTCTGCTGCCTTTTCGGGATTAGCTTGAATAAATGCATGTGCTTGCAGTACTGCTCGGACTACTGCCGTTGCGTATTCAGGATGAGCTTCAGCCCAGTTCCGGTCAGCTACAATTCCATCAAGATAATCAATATTACTTTCACTTCCATCCACTAGCTTTGCACTTTTTCCTCTATGAATCATATACGCTGGATATGGCTCCCAAGTGGAATGGGCTGTTATTTTATCTGTTTCAATGGAGATAAGCCCGGTAGAAACGTCCTGATTGGTAATTTCAACAGCGTCCACTAGGTTGTGTTTTTCTAAAATTGCCAAAAGCATTCGATGAGCACTCGAACCAAAGGGAACGGACACACTTTTCCCACGAAGACTTTCTATTGAGACTTCTTCTTCTCCTTTTTTGATCATAATACTCTGATTTTTTCCCCGTATTCCTTTTCCATCCATACTCAAAAGGACACTTCGGTATTGAGGGTGAGATTGACCTTTGCTTGCATTGACCAAAAGAGGCATATCGCCCATAAACCCAATTTGAGTTTTCCCCGCAATCATATTATTGGTAATGGGAGGACCCGAGGGAGAATCTTCCCATATCACTTCTACTTCTTTGTCAGGGAACTCTTCTCGGATATTGCGTTCAATCAATTGTTGATTTTTAATGACGAGTGCAGACCAAATTTGAGCACATTGTGTCTGATACCCAACACGGATGGTGATCTTTTCTTTCGAATCTGTTTTGCGAAAAAGGAAAATCCCCAAAACAATGATAAGTACGATAATTGCTCCACTGATTACTATTTTTTTCATATTGATATGTAAATAAATAATTAAGCTATGCACTGTTCATATAAGCTATATACTCGTTTTTGGAAGCTCGGAATGTCATATTTCACCATATTATTCCTCACATCTTCTCGATGGGGAGGAGTATCGGCAAGCATTTGGGTTACTGCATTTGCCAATTCCTCAATGTTGCCAAAGTTGGTAAATCGGGCATAGGGATGTTGCATAAAATCCATCTGTTGCATATCTTTTTTACATGAAGCAAGGACTCGTGAACCGCACGCCATAGCTTCCAAATAGACTAAACTCATTCCTTCACTGGAAGAAGGAACGGTAAAAACTCCCTTATGCTCTGCAATAAAATTGAGATACATGGGCATGATTGACTGCTCTTTGAATCCCAGATAATGAACATTGGGTCTTACTCGCGTAATCTCTCCCACGAAGTTTTCGTATTGCCCCCCTCCGAGAATGAGTGTATGAACGTCTCCATTTGCGTTGTACAGTCTTTCCGCTTCAAGCAGATTAAGTATCCCTTTCATCTCAATAAGTCGCCCGGCGTACATGACCAATTTTGGCTTATATATTGC
>CALESU010000123.1 GCA_937914905.1 uncultured bacterium | reverse complement strand
TGGACGCCGAAAAGAGGCAGTTGCTCGTGTGCGACTTCACATAACAGCATCCAAAGATGGATCTGTCACGGTGAAAGATGTTCTTCATAAAAAAGGAGCAATCACAGTCAATGATATGCCAATCGCAGATTATTTTACGGTACTTTCTCAAAGGAATCTTATCTTAAAGCCATTTGAAAAAACAGACACGCTTGATCGTTTTGTGGTTACCGTCTATGTCCAAGGTGGAGGAAAAGATGGTCAAGTAACCGCAGTAGTACTTGGTATTTCTCGAGCATTGTGTTTAGCTGACGAAACATTCCGATCATTCCTCAAGCCTGAAGGACTTCTTACCCGAGATCCTCGAGTACGAGAACGAAGAAAAGTAGGCATGGGAGGAAAGGCACGAAGAAAAAGACAATCTCCAAAGCGCTAATATTCTTCGCTTGCTTGCATTCATTGCTCTCAAATAAGGGTTTCTGTTGGGGTATAATAATCTCACTCTATGGTAGATCTATCCGTGGTTATTTTGTCATACAATACCCATGACATTACCCGCACAACTCTTGAAAAACTCCAAGAAAGTCTTTTAAAATCTCCTTCAGTACGTTCAGAAATTATTGTGGTTGACAATGCGTCCCAAGATCACTCATGGGAGATGCTTGAAAAAAGTGTCACCCATTTTCGTATTCCTTTTCACATAGTCAAGAATGATACAAATGTCGGATTTCCAAAAGGAAATAATATCGGAGTTTCACATGCAAAAGGTGATTTTATCTTATTTCTCAATTCAGATGTCCATATTGAATCCGTTGATTGGCACGAACTGTTGGAGTATATGCGTTCTCATTCCCAGATGGGAGGTTTGACGGTTCGCGTGAATCTTCCCAATGGTGAGATTGACCCCGCATCACATAGGGGATTTCCCACCCTTTGGAACTCGTTTTGTTACTACGCACGGCTAGAAGCTCTTACAAAACATATTCCTGTATTGGCAGGGATCTTTGGTGGGTATCATCTTACATCTCA
>CALESU010000122.1 GCA_937914905.1 uncultured bacterium | reverse complement strand
ATTGTTGTGCAAGAACTTCGCGCGTTACAAAAACCTGCATAACTCTCATGATTTCACGAATTCTTACTCCCATTGAAGTTTCTGCATTTCAACATACTGTATCTTCGTATTTTCGTGATCACAAAAGAATCCTTCCCTGGAGAGAAGAAATTCATCCGTACGGCGTAGTGGTTTCTGAAGTCATGTTACAACAAACCCAAGTTGCACGAGTTCTTGAGGTGTATCCGCGCTTTCTGGTTCGTTTTCCTTCGTTTCATGCTCTTGCAAACTCAACTCTCGAAGATGTTTTAACTGCGTGGCAAGGGATGGGATACAATCGGCGAGCGAAATACCTCCGTTTGATCGCTCAAACTATCGAAAACACATACCATGGAGTATTGCCCCATGATCCACATCAATTAGATGAGCTTCCAGGGATCGGACCTGCAACGGCTTGTTCAATAGCAACATTTGCTTTCAATCATCCCCATGTATTTATTGAAACCAATATCCGGCGCGTCTTTTTGCACCATTTTTTTCCAGGAATAGAACAGGTTGCAGATCAGGAACTGCTTCCTCTCATTTCTCAAACTCTGCCTCAAGAATACCCTCGCAGTTGGTATTACGCTCTTATGGATTATGGGGCACATTTAGGAAAAATCATTGATAATCCCAATAAAAAGAGCAAGCATTACACGATCCAAAGCACCTTTTCAGGATCACGGAGGCAACTCAGGGGAATCATTCTCAAAATGCTTCTTGCTCAAAAATCCTTATCCCGAGAAATGCTCATGGATATTCCTTCATTTGACTCAACAAAAATCGATGAAGCATTACTACAACTCACTCAAGAAGGGATGATATACGAAAAAGGGAACAAGTATACTATCTCTCGCCTATGACACCCTTTTCCTTACGAAAAAAACGCATTCTCCTGGTTTCTCATGAATTAGACACTCTCTTTCCAACGGTAAAAACTGCGCTAGATTACCACACGCCATTCGAGCTTTTAGTCGCAGTTATTTTATCTGCGCAGTGCACGGATGCGCGGGTAAACATCGTGACCAAGACATTGTTTCAAAAGTATAAAACAGTGGAAGATTACATGAATGCAAACCCGCGCCAATTCGAACAAGATATTTTTTCAACGGGGTTTTATCGGAGCAAAGCAAAACACATTCTTGCCTCAGCAAGGATCGTTCACACGCAGTTTTATGACCAGATACCTCGTACCATGAGTGAGATTATGACATTGCCCGGAGTAGCACGAAAAACTGCAAACGTAGTTCTTTCTGAACTTTTCGACATTCGAGAGGGGATTGCGGTTGATACGCATGTGAAAAGGCTAACTCAGAAGTATGGACTGACGGATCAGAAAACTCCCGAGAAGATAGAGCAGGATTTGATGAAAGTACTTCCCAAGGACAAGTGGCGCAGATTTGGTCTCCAACTTGTGGAGTATGGAAGGCAGTATTGCCCTGCAATAAAACACGATCATGAAAACTGTCCGTTGAACGTCGTACTTAAAGAATTGCAGCGAGGCCCAGGAGTGAAATCCCAATAATCGCAACATGTTTAAGCAGTGCTTTTGCACGTTCCGTATCAAACATCCCGAGAAACTTCTCGTTTCTTGTAGTGCTCATACGTATTTATGATGAGAAATCACTTGGTTTGCATTGCGGCAATGAGATTCTTGGGCACTTCTTCGTAGTGTGAGGGTTCCATATAGAAAACTCCTCGACCTTCGGTAAGTGATCTAAGTACAGTGGCGTAACCAGAAAGCTCAGCAAGCGGTGCATATGCTTTGATTACCGTGACTCGATTACGTTTCTCTGTGCCCAATACTTTTCCTCTTCGACTGGAAATATCTCCAATTGCGGTTCCCATAAATTCATCTGGGATCGTGACTTCCAAGCGCATGATGGGCTCAAGCAATGTTGCAGAAGCTTTTTTCACACCATCTTGCAAAGCCATTGTGCCTGCAATCTGGAATGCGATATCTGATGAATCGACATCATGGTAACTTCCGTCGTACAAACTTACTTTAAAATCAGTAAGAGGAAATCCTAAAATTACTCCTTTATCCATAGCGGCGCGAATACCTTTTTCAACAGAAGGGATAAATTCGGATGGAATCGTTCCTCCCTTAACATTGTTTTCGAAAATAAATCCTTCGCCTCGACCCAAGGGTTCGAGCCGAATGAGACAGTGTCCATATTGACCATGTCCTCCTGTTTGCTTGATGTATTTACCTTCAGCATCAGTGGCTTTGGTGATTGTTTCTTTGTATGCAACTTGGGGACTTCCAATATTTGCTTGCAATCCCATTTCTCGCTTCATGCGGTCCACAAGGATTTCAAGATGGAGCTCTCCCATTCCAGCCATAATGGTTTGATTCGTTTCATGATTCACTTTTACTTTAAACGTAGGATCTTCATCAGAAAGTCTTTGCAGTGCATAAGACAATTTTTCTTGATCAGATTTGGTCTTTGGCTCAATAGCAAGTGAGATGACGGGCTCTGGGAAAGTAATAGATTCCAGGTATATTGGATGATCTTCATCAGCCAATGTGTCTCCGGTTCTTGTTTCTTTGGGGCCTACCAATGCAACAATTTCTCCTGCATATGCTTCTTCAATTTCTTCTCTCTGATTTGCATGCATAAGAAGAAGTCTACTGACGCGTTCTTTTCTCCCACTGGTCACATTGTAAATATAGGTGCCGGATTTTAAGGTCCCTGAATATATACGCGTGTAAGTGATTTTTCCGACATGGGGATCAAGTTGGATTTTAAATGCGAGTGCGGAAAACAATTCCTTCGAATCAAGTCTTCGAACTTCTTTTTCTTCTGTTCCCGGTTTCATTCCTTCGACCTCTTTCAAATCTTTTGGAGAGGGGAGATAGTCAACAATTGCGTCTAGAACGGGTTGAACTCCTTTATTTCTTAAAGATGTTCCGGCGTAAATGGGCACCAGTTTGTATCCGATGACTGCCTTACGCAGTGCTTTTTTCATCTCTTCGACAGAGGGTTCTTCCCCTGCTAAGAATTTTTCCAAAAGCGCATCATCCGTTTCTGCGATTTTTTCAATCATGATCGCGCGGAACTCTTTTGCTTTTTCTTTTACTTCTTCAGGAACTTCATCCAAAATATCATATTCAATTCCTTTTTCATCTTTCCCCCACACGAATGACTTCATGGTCATAAGATCAACAACTCCTCGGAAGGTATCTTCTTTTCCAATAGGGTATGCCATGATGATAGGATTTGCGCCGAGTCTCTCTTCAATTTCCTTGACGGTTCCTTCAAAATTCGCACCGAGTTTATCCATTTTATTGATGAATGTGATTCGAGGCACGTGATATTTATCAGCTTGTCGCCATACGGTTTCAGACTGACTTTGCACGCCTTCTTCTGCATCAAATACCACCACGCCTCCATCAAGAACGCGTAGAGATCGTTCTACTTCTGCGGTAAAGTCTACGTGGCCGGGAGTGTCAATAATATTAAAGCGATAGTTTTTCCAGAATGTCGTAGTAGCGGCAGAAACGATGGTGATTCCTCGTTCTCTCTCTTGTTCCATCCAGTCCATCTGAGTATCTCCATCATCAATATCGCCGATTTTGTAGCTTCGTCCGGTATAAAACAAGATCCGTTCGGTTGTGGTGGTTTTT
>CALESU010000121.1 GCA_937914905.1 uncultured bacterium | reverse complement strand
GTTTCACATTATGACGCGAGAATTGTCTCGTTTTGAAGAAATAAATCGATTGCGGATAGAACAAAAACTGGATGATAATGCCTTCCCTATTGCCCCCCCTCCCCTAGGACTTCGCTCGTTCAGGCGGATTGTCGAGGATCCCGAACTCATCCAGGATACAAAGCGGCGTATTATTCTCTTTTTAACCGTTTTGAATGGAGGAATACTTGGTATTGCGGGAGTCCTTGGATACTTTCTTGCAGGACGAACTCTCCGCCCCATACAACACATGAACGACGAACAAAATCGGTTCATAAGTGATGCTTCGCATGAATTAAAAACTCCCCTTACTTCTCTCAAAACGTCTTTTGAAGTGTTTTTGAGGAGTAAACAACCAAACATGATCGAAGCAAAAGAAATTGTCACAGATGGAATTATTGACATTAATCACCTACAAACCCTTGCTGAGTCTCTCCTTCAACTTGCTTATACAGAAGATAAAAATAAGAATACTTCACATACTCCTTTTGAAATAGATTCGATTGTGGATAAAGTAATTAATTCGCTCAAAACAAGCGCAAAGCAAAAAAAGATTCGTATTGTCTATGAAAAATCAAACATACACTTCACGGGAAATTCGGATGAATTTGTCCAGTTAGGAATCGTTCTACTTGATAATGCGATTAAGTATTCTCCTCACAATAGCACTATCCTTATCAAGACAAGTAAAACTGATGGGCATATCGTGTTTACTACAGAAGATGAGGGAATAGGTATTTCAACGAAAGACATGCCTCGTATATTTGATCGATTTTATCGAGCAGAGAAAGCTCGCGCACAGGGTGCAGGATATGGTTTGGGCTTAGCAATAGCACAAAAATTAGTTAAAGGATATGGTGGGAAGATTCTTGCAACATCAAGAAAACCTCATGGTACCCGTTTTGAAGTTATAATTCCCATGAAACAATAATAAAGATGATTATTTCAGCATTTTTTCAGAATTGAAAATTACTCTGTTCCGTATGAATATCTCAGGACCTATCGAAAAATGGACCCAATTAATCAAGCGATTCCCTCGGATACGTTCAAAAAAAGGAGCGGTCTTAATTGTCATTCTCATCATCATAGCCGGTGGAGCTTCCTTTTGGTACGTTTCGCGTCCATCCACCCGTACTCCTCAATTTCAAAAAGCACAAGTAAAACGAGGGGTTATTACCGCATCAGTGAATGCTTCAGGACAAGTTACTTCTTCCAATAATGCGTCAGTTAATACCCTTGCGACAGGTACGGTAATTAAGATATATGCGTCGAATGGTCAAAATGTGAAAAGTGGTGACCCAATTGCACTCCTTGAACTTGATCTTGAATCAAAACAGCGCTACGCACAAGCAGTATCTTCCTATCAAAGCGCACAAAATGCGGTTGCATCTGCAGAAACGAGAGCACTTACCTTACAAGCTACGATGTTTCAAAAGTGGGATACTTTCAAAGAGCTTGCAGAGAGTAATACTTATACCAATGGTGATGGAACATATAATTACGCAAATCGTGGACTCCCTGAATTTCATATTCCAGAAAAAGAATGGCTTGCCTCAGAGGCAGAATATAAAAATCAGGAACAAGTTATCAAGCAAACAAAACAAGCATTGAGCTCTGCGTGGTTTTCATTACAACAATCATCTCCCACGGTGTATGCTCCCATCTCTGGAACGGTGAGTGGACTCTCTCTTCAAGTGGGCTCAGTACTTTCTTCGTCGGGAGCTTCAAATTCAAGCGACCTAACTGCACGAAAAATTGCATCTGTCGTGACAGATGTTGCCCCCATGATGAGTGTTAATTTAACTGAAATTGACGTACTCCAAGTTTCAGTGGGAGACAAAGCACGTTTAACGTTTGACGCACTGGGCGAAAAACAATTCCCCGGAACAGTGGTAAGTATAGACACGATAGGATCGACGTCTTCAGGAGTCACCAGTTATCCAACCTTACTCACGCTTGATGCGGAATCAATTACCATACTTCCCAATATGTCTGTGACTGCAGAAATAATCACAGATGAAAAGAAAAATGTACTCATCATTCCTTCGAGTGCTCTTCAAGAAAAAGAGGGAAAATCATTCGTGAGAGTTATGCAGAAAGGTAAGATCGCACATGTTCCAGTCACGATAGGTATTTCTTCAGGCGAGAAGACAGAAATAGTGTCAGGGATCAATGAGGGCGACGTGATAATTACGGGTTCTTCTGCGATTGACACTTCATCACAAACCAAATCTGCATTTAGTAGTGGCTTTGGAGGAGCAGGTATGCGGATGCCTCGTTAATTCTCTATTCACCGTATCACATGGTAGACGTATCGCATATTTCAAAACTGTACAAAATGGATACTGTGGAAACAGTTGCCCTAGATGACGTGTCTTTTCACGTAACCAAAGGTGAGTTTGTAGCGATAATGGGGCCTTCTGGCTCGGGAAAATCTACACTCATGCATATTTTAGGCGCGCTTGATGTGCCGACATCGGGAACGTATAAGCTAGACGGAGAAGATATTTCAAAATTGAGCGAAGACGAACTTGCAGACATCAGAAATAGAAAAATTGGATTCATTTTTCAATCATATAATTTACTACCCCGTACCGCTGCTCTCAATAATGTCATGCTTCCGCTAATGTATGCGGGGATCCCCAAACAAGATCGAGTGGAACGTGCGCAAAAATACCTAACTCTTGTGGGTTTAGAACATCGAATGAGTCATGCATCGAACCAACTTTCAGGAGGTCAACAACAACGAGTAGCTATCGCTCGAGCTCTTGCAATGAATCCATCAATCCTCTTGGCAGATGAACCAACGGGTAATATTGCGTCCGCACAAGCTGACGAAATTATGAAACTGTTTCAGACCATTCACTCTCAGGGCAATACGATCATCATGATCACGCACGAGCCAGATATCGCCGCTTATGCGAAGCGGATCATAGTTATTAAAGATGGCACGATTGTCAAAGACACAGGCCGTTCCCACATTTAACGATAATCGAGTCTATGGATATTCTTGAACTTATTGAAGAAGCTTTCAGCACTCTTTCGAAAAATAAAATGAGGACAGGACTTGCCATTTTAGGAATCGTAATTGGAATTGGAAGTGTAATTGCGCTCATTTCTTTAGGCCAAGGAAGTCAAAAATCAGTAGAGCAACAAATTCAATCATTAGGATCAAATCTCCTTACCATTTCCCCCGGAGGACAGACGACAGGTGGAGTACGAAGTGCGGGTGGCACCACCACAACACTCACTCTTGCGGATGCTGAGGCAATTCAAAACTCCCCTGAGGTTACCCAAATTACCAATGTTTCTCCTGAATATTCAAGTCGTTCTCAAATCGTGGCAGGAAGAAATAATACCAATACCCAGTTAATTGGCGTGTATCCAAGCTATGCTGAAATTCGAAAAATCGAAGTTGCCTCAGGAACTTTTATTTCAAAACGAGATGTGGATCGAATGGCAAAAGTGGCAGTATTGGGACCACAAGTGGTCGCAGATCTGTTTGGAGAAGGGGCAGATCCCGTTGGGGAAACCATTCGAACGAGCGGCCAAACACTGACCATTATTGGAGTTACCGTATCAAAAGGTGGAACAGGATTTAATAATGCAGATGATGCTATCTATATTCCTCTTTCAACAGCACAAAAACAGCTTTTTGGGGCTTCTCATCTAACAACAATAGCAGTTGAAGCGCGAGATAAGGATGTTATGATACAAGCACAAGACGAAGTAGGATATCTTCTTTTGAAGCGACACAAACTCAATAAACCTGAAGATGCAGATTTTTCCATTTTCTCGCAAAGTGATATTTTAAATACTGCATCTCAAATCACGGGGACATTCACCACGCTTTTGGGAGGAATTGCTGCGATATCGCTTTTGGTGGGAGGAATTGGCATCATGAATATTATGTTGGTTACTGTGACCGAAAGAACACGAGAAATAGGTTTACGCAAAGCACTTGGTGCAAAAAAAAGGACGATTATCATTCAGTTTCTCATTGAAGCCACAC
>CALESU010000120.1 GCA_937914905.1 uncultured bacterium | reverse complement strand
ATTAGTAATCTCAATAGAATAAGAACAAGTCTTATTAATTTTGGAATGAAAAAGACAGAGATAATTAGCAGAGAGATATACGAGATAAATCCCTACTCTGAATTAGAAATCTTCGGCGATGGATTAAGTCTGAAAGTATTAAATGATTTTTTTATTGGGAAAAATCCACTAGATATCATCATAGACGAGATGGACAATCTGTATTTAAAAGTTCAGTTGAGAATCCTGGCAAAAAAACTAAAGGTTCCTGTTGTTATGGCAACGGACAATGGAGATAATGTAGTTGTTGATATCGAGCGCTACGATTTGGATCCAAAAAGGCGAATCTTCAATACTGATATTCCCGAAAAAGAGCTTTATTCGATAGGGCCGAGCATTTCAAAATTAGATGCAGCCAAAATAATATCTAGACTAGTTGGGGTAGAAAATATTGCTGATAAGATGATAGAGTCTTTGTTAAGGTTGGGATCTTCGCTATACTCTTGGCCACAGCTTGGGACGGCCGCTACTGTTGGTGGTTGTGCCGTAGCTCATGTTGCAAGATCGATTTTAGTTGGAGACAAAATAGACGAGGGAAAACACTTTATTAATATCGATAAGTTGTTTAGGATGAGCGATCACAATTCTCCTGCTTTACAAAAGAATCGGAGCGATCTTCAAAGGACTTTCAAAGAGATATTTCATGTAGAATGAAGTTAGTATGTCTTTGTTTATTCTTCTCTTGGCAATTGCGATCAATTTATTATTAGGAATTGTTGTTCTTCAACGGAATCTCAAATCTGCAACGAATATTCTATTTTTATTGTTAAATCTAGACATTGCTCTTTGGTCTGGCGCAAATTATATGTCTGTATTTCACTCAAATCAAGAGAATGCTATCGTATGGATGAGATTGGTCATGTTTTTTGCGGTGCCACAAGCTGTTTTATTTTTTCTGCTTATCCATACAATTCCTTCCATGAATATTCGAATTAGTATGAAATGGCTCATTCCTTATCTTGCGGCTGTTGCTGTTATCATGGGATTAACTTTGAGTCCGTATGTTTTTTCAAGAGTATCATATTCCAATAACGCCGCTTCTCCAGTGGTTGAGCCGGGAATGTTTTTTTTCGTTACTATTGCAGTAGGCTCGCTATTCGCAGGGTTTATCACCCTATATAAAAAAATTAAACGAGCGGAAGGTGCTTTAAAAAGCCAACTAAAACTAATTTTGACTGGAGTCATAATTATGTTCAGTTTAATAGTCCTCCTCAATTTTATTTTAGTAGCTCTTTTCAAAAATGTATCATTTGTGTATCTCAGTCCACTATTCACTTTACCATTTTCACTCACCGTCGCCTACGCCATCATTCGTCACCGATTCCTCGACATCCGCCTCATAGTTGTCCGCTCCATCGCATACTTGCTTCTCATGCTTTTTATCGCACTCGGATACATGGCGATTCTTTTTGATATTGCGTATTTTGTAAATAAAGAACGGCCAAGTATAAGCTCATTTCAAGACTTTCTTATTCCTTCTGTACTTTCACTCTTTTTTGCAGTCACATTTCAACCTCTCCAACGATTTTTTGAAAGATATACCAACAAGGTATTTTACCGGGACAGATATGACACGAACGATCTGTTGTGGGGGATGAGCCGTATCATGGCGTCCACTCTGGAGCTGGATGAAATTTCCGCGAAAATTCTTGAGCGTTTACTGAGCACGATGAATATCGAGTATGGATCCATTGTCCTCGTGAGGAAAAGTAGCATTTTTTGGGTACATAGTGGGGGGGAAGTAAAAAATCACCCGTTTAAAAATACCGATGTTTTTACCCTCATTCATGATTCCTATCACAACACTCCCCATGGAGAACATATCTATGTATTTGACGAGCTCTCGGAAGGAAAGGTAAAAAGGTTGATGCGAGCACAGGATATCACTATCGTGATGCCCCTTATTGTGCGGCACGATTTGGTTGGAGGGATTCTATTGGGGGGAAAGTCTTCGGGTGAAATATATGCTTCAGAGGATATTAATGTGCTTAAAATCATTATTCCCGAAATATCTGTTGCTATCAAAAATGCACTTGCGTATGAAGAGATCAAGAAATTTAACATAACGTTGGAAAAAGAAGTGCACCGCGCTACGAGTCGGTTAAGAAGAGCCAACGACCGTTTGAAAGAGCTAGACCAGCTCAAAGACGAGTTTGTCTCGATCGCTTCCCATGAACTGCGAACTCCTATGACTGCAGTCAAAAGTTATCTCTGGATGGCACTTCATATGCCAAATGAAGCATTGGTAGATCCGTTGAAAAAATACCTCACCATTTCATACAATTCAACAGAGCGTCTGATCAGTCTGGTAAATGACATGTTGACGGTTTCACGAATTGAGCGAAGAAAAATTGAGCTGAATAACTCGCAAATTGATATGCGCGACATAGCGAGACTTGTGTACGAAGAATTAAAAGTCACAGCCGATGAGAAAAAGATAACATTTAACTACGAAGCAGGAAATGAAGCGCTTTCCGTATTTGGGGATAAGGAAAAACTGCGAGAAGTAGTGCAAAACATTGTAGGGAATGCGCTTAAATTTACTCCAGAAAGCGGAACGATTCAGATTTCGGCAACTTTGTCTCATAAACTCATCAAGATTGCCGTATCAGATACAGCGTCAGGAATACCTAAAGATCAACTTCCTCAACTCTTTAAAAAATTCAGCAAGATTGAATATTCGTACTCCAAACACAGTAGTCAACCTGGGTCAGGGCTGGGGCTATACATCTCCAAACAGATTGTTTCTTTACACGGGGGGGACATTGCAGTACAATCAGAGGTAGGAAAGGGAAGCGTATTTACGATAACCCTTCCCGTATCCATCGGTTCACATACCAATTCATCCTGATATCCGTTATGGCAGACCATGCAAGCACTTCTTCTTACAGGATTCTAGTCGTAGAGGATGAGGAATATTTACGTGATTTATATGTGCAAATTTTGGTGGAGGCAGGGTACAGTGTTGATTTGGCAAAAGATGGAGAAGAGGCATTAGAAAAAATGGCAGGCACGTATGACTTGGTACTTTTGGACGTAATCTTGCCGAAAATGGATGGATTGCAAGTCCTTGATGTCCTGGCAAAAAAAGGAATCAAAACAACAAGCCGTGTGGTCCTTTTGTCGAATTTAGGACAAGACCTTATCATCGCAAAAGCTACTGAATATGGAGTGAGAGGGTATATGGTAAAAAGTAATTACACTCCTGATCAGCTGGTGCGCGAAGTAGGGGGTTATCTACGCGACGAACAAGTAGCTTCTCAATTGTGATTACTCGCATGGAAAAACATCTATTTTCAAAAGGTCAATCTCTTCTTGTTTTAGTTCTTTTGATAGCTCTTATCCTTTCCGTGGTATCTGCGACTTCTTATCGACTCACTCTCGAAACAAGATCCACAAAAATCCAAGAAGAATCTATACGAGCACTTGCCGCGGCCGACAACGGGATCGAAGTGGGAATGCAAAAAGCGGCAACAACAGCTATTGATGACTTTGAAACATATTCTTTCGAACAACTCAGTATAGTTCAGGATGGAATTAATTCTCAAGATAGTAAAGTACTCATTAGTAGAACTTCAACTTCTGAGTTTGTAACTCCGCTTATTCCGAAAGACAGTCAATACACGTTTTATTTCAAGGATCCCGCGAATCCTAATGCTGCGAGTTATGATGCCTATACCGCTATGTATATCCGTGCCGAATCCGGATCAAATTGTGCGGCTCCCCGTACGATGCCGGCATTTGAGGTAACTTATTTGTATGACGATAATACCGTAAGGAGAAATGTATACGAGCCATGTCCTGCAGGAACAGATGTGGTTAGAGGAACCGTAACTTCATTTTCACCCCCCACATCAGAAACTTACGGTGGATACGTTTTTACCCAAGCAGTTCTTGTTACGGCTCCCTATTTATATCCTCCAGAAAACCTTCGAGCCATCGTAGTACGGTCTTTGTTTGGTGCTTCGCGCCTTGCATTCACGGGGGTTGGTTTACCTTCTCAAGGAAAAGATATTCGATCAGAAGCATATACGAGAGACGGAGCTTCAAAAATAGTGACGGTTTTTCAGTCGTTCCCCCAAATCCCTTCCGAATTTTTTGTGACGACGTTTTAAGAAAACTTCTCGAAGTGTACCTGCTCTTTGGGCGCGCCAAGCTCTTCAAGATGCGCGCGTAACCCCTCCACGACTTGAGTTCCTCCACAAATGTAGTAGTCAAAGTCCTGAACTTGTTTTTGTTTTTGAGCAAGGTATGCATCAAGTCCTACCGTAACTCTTCCCTTTGCAAGAGATGGGTCAGTAAGCTCCTCCTCTTCTCGCGATAGACAAATTGAGTAGGAAAAAGCAGAGAAGGAGGACTCAAGGGCTTTCAATTCTGCAGCTATATAGAGATCTTTGTGATACTTTAATCCCCACAGCAAATGATAAGTTCGATCAGGCGTTTGTAATGACTCGCCACTGGTGTGTAGGTGGTTTGCCATACTATACATAGGAGCCACTCCAGTCCCCGTTGCAAGGAAGATGACATCGCGAGCCGAGTCTTTTAGCGTGAACATTCCTGCTGGCCCTTGAAGGGAGGTTTCTGACCCTTCCGTGAGCCCGCAGATATAGTTGCTTCCCACTCCACCCGGTACCACTTCGATTAAAAAATCAAGAGAGTCTGTACTCTCAGGGTGAGACGCAATAGAATACAGTCGTTTCAAAGGAAGCGGTTGTCCTTCTTGGGGAACGGCAAATATCATGTATTGCCCCGCAAGATAAGTCCAACTCGGATCTTCAGGACGAGAAAATTTCAAATGATACACTTCGGGTGAAACCTGGATTTTTGAGATGAGTTTGGATTGATACGTGATGAGCATAGGTATGATTTGTACATAATACCAGAGAATATTACAATCGTGCACGCTGAGTGATTGCGGCTTCCACGAGTTCTACTGGTTTTCCGTATTTTAGCTTCGAGAGCTGAATGATAGCCTCTGCGATTTTTTCGTTCCGTTCTCGTTTGAGCTCGTCCATGTCTTTGGTCATGTCTACAGAAAAAGGATCCACGGGTTCATTATTCACAATGGTTTTCATGTATCCATGGAATCTCTCAATATTGATCAAATCGCTTTCGCTAAAGCGTGGCTGGAACTCTCGGGCAAGATACGATGCGTCAGTGACTCCTACACGAAATGATACGACCGTTCCCACATTTCCAAACACCGCATTTTTTACCTCTTCATCCATCTGTCCGATAAACTGATTTGCCACCGTAAGGCTCAAATGATATTTTCGAGCTTCTGACAAAATGACGGCGAAGTCAGGGGTTGCAAAGTTTTGGAACTCATCTACATACAGAAAGAAATCGCGCCGATCTTCCTCAGGAGTGTCAACTCTACTCATTGCAGCAGCAAGAATTTTTGGAATGATAAGGAGTCCCAAAAAGGTGGAATTTTCTTCACCGAGCTTTCCCTTAGAAAGATTAATAAGAAGAATTTTCCCGTTATCCATGACATCTCGAAAATCGAACGATGATTTTGATTGTCCGATGATGTTTCGCATCATCTTGTTTGTTACGAATCGACCGAACTTGGAGACGATATAATCAAGGACCTCTGACTTGTGAAAGTCTGAAGTTTGCGCAATCTGATCAGTCCAGTATCTTCTGACAATTGGGTCTTGGACCTTTGGAAGGAGCTCTTGGACAAATTTTTGGTCCGTCATGACACGCACAATCTCAATAAACGTAGAGCCCTCTTCGCACATAATGGTAAGCATGGCATTTCGTACCGCATGCTCAAATCGTGGGCCAATGATGCCCGTTCTTTGAGGATCGTAGAGTTTATACATGAGGTTGATGATTGCTCCGGTTATAAAATGTTTTTGTTCCTCTGTTTTTGCCTCCAATAGATTGAGTCCCATGGGTCGATCTGTTTCTGAAGGGTCAAATAAAATGACGTCTTCTGCCCGTTCGGGAGGAACATAACGCAGCGTATCTTCGATCAAATCTCCATGAGGATCTATCACGCAAACTCCCCGTCCCGCGTTAATGTCTTGCTTGATCATTTCTTTTAAAAGCTCAGATTTTCCCACGCCCGTTTTCCCAATGATGTACATATGCCTCATGCGATCCTTGAGGTGAATGTTTACGGGACGTCTCACTCCTCGGTAATACCCATACCCAATAAATGTCCCCCCCGTCAACGGAACTTCTGAGGAGACGGGTGCTGTTTTTGCCTTAAGCCATTGGATATGGGGAGTTTCAACTGTTTTG
>CALESU010000119.1 GCA_937914905.1 uncultured bacterium | reverse complement strand
GAATTATTCCTGCAACGGTTTCGGGATATTCCCAAATTGAGTGGTCAACGATCATAGCGGGAATCGTATTTCTTTGTATTGCGTGGGGATTCGTCTATTTCCTTGAGATTGTGTACCCCATTACCCCACGAGACATAGAAACAGAATCGTAATTATTTAATTAATACATTTCATTTATAGATATATGAAAGATCAAAATCTCACTCAACAGGTTGTTGCGGTGGCAGGGGCAGTAGTTGGTGCAGGAATAGCAGTTGCTGGGCTTGCGCTCTCAGACAAGAAGAATAGAGACAAAATCGTTGACGCTTCGCACAAAATGAAAACTGACACGATAGCGAAAATGGATCAGTTTAAAGAAGAGCTCGCACAGAACAAAATGAAAGTAAATGGTGCGATCAAAAAAGACAGTGAAGCAATGCAAAAAGTGGTGAAATCAGCAATTAGCTCACTTGACGCTACCACAAAGAAAGTTAATAAAGCAATAAAAACTATATGACCACCATCGTAAATACACCCTCAACAAAAACAGACTCAAATGGAATTGGTACGTTAATTAGCGTCATACTTGTTCTTGGATTCGTAGGAATAGCGATGTATTTTCTCATTCCTACGATACGAAACATGCAGCCCGCACAGATAACGGTACCCGCTCCTCAAGTTGTCATACCAGACAAGGTTGATGTAAATGTTAATCAAGAAAAGTGAACCTCAATTATTAATTTATTTAATTACTCATATGGGAATACTATTATGGATCGTGTTTGGAGCAATTGCTGGTTGGATTGCATCCATTATTATGAAAACAAACCGACAAGGAGTGCTTGCTGACATCATTATGGGTATTATTGGCGCAGTTGTTGGAGGATTTGCCATGAATCTCTTAGGACAATCAGGAGTCACAGGATTCAATCTGTACAGCATGGTAGTCGCGGTAATCGGCGCTGTAATTGTTATATATATTAGCCACATGATTCGTGGCAACAATCGCCTATGAATATCTCATTCTCAAATCTCACACCCATCACATCGCTCCTTTTCGGTATTCTCATTCTGGCTTTTCCTAAATTCCTCAATTATCTTATTGCAGGATACTTGATCATCATGGGAATAATTGGCCTCGGAATATTCACGTTATAGTGATGTGGGGTATTTGTTATACATTTTCATTATTCCTATGTTGTTGACCGTAATTCTTTCCTTAATCGGAGGATCATTGCTCGTATATATTTCAAAATATAACTTCAATTTGGTAGATGTTAATCTGGGGTACTATCAGGTTTCGAAGGTTCCCCTCTTTTATGTCATGATCGGGTCACTTCTTGTCGGATTATTTTTCTCTTATGGCCTTTATTTGGTTCATGCGCTATCCAACTCATGGACCCTGAGGGGGAAGGATGGAGAAATTAAAAAAAATAAATCTGAAGTGCTCGAACTGACGAAACGAATCCACCAGCTAGAAATAGAAAACGAAAAAATGAAAGGTGAAATGCACCCGAGGACGACCGAAGAGAGGAATATGCTATGAAGTCAATCCTGGGGAAGATATGGAGGTCTTTCGGCCTTTCAAAATCTATTCAATTGCGTGTCATGCGTCTTTTCCAAGACCAATTTCTCGTGGGTGTCACCGGAATAATCCAGAATGAAAAAAAGGAAATTCTCTTATTCAAACATACATACCGACCCCACGCGTGGAGCCTTCCTGGGGGATACTTAAAAAAAGGAGAATCTCCCCAAACAGGGCTTGAGCGAGAAATCCAAGAAGAGTCTGGTTTGGTAGTGAGCGTTGATTCGCTCTTAAAAATTCGCACTGACCCAAATGAAGCTCGATTGGACATTTGTTATACCGGCGTATTGATAGGAGGGGAGTTTGTTCCTACGCATGAAGTTTCGGAGTTTGGATTTTTCTCACGAGATAACTTCCCCCTTCTTCGCAATAATCAAACGTTCTTGATTGACGAAGTATTGCGCAATACCGAGAGTCTTTAAATCTGCAAACAGAACGGTTCTCCTTCCTTTATATGGCCTTATAAGCTATACTGTATATACTAATTCCCCACCTTCGCTATGAAAAGAGATATTTCGACGCAAGAATTCGAAGAATTCTACCATCAATTTTCGATACGCACGTATAAAAAAGGGGAAATTCTTATCCGAGCAGACGACAATCCACAAGGGGTATTTTGTCTGAAAAAAGGGTACGTGAGGCAGTACATCATTTCAAAAACAGGAATCGAGTTGACTCTCCAAATCCTCAAGCCCGTAACTTATTTTCCTCTTATCTGGGCCATCAATGGAGCCGCTAATATCTATTTTTTTGAAGCTCTCACTCCTGTAGAGGTGGGTCGTGCGGACAAAAATCTTGTTGCCACTTTTATTGAAGATAAGCCACAAATTATTCTCGGCCTCATGAGTACGCTATTGGACGAATATGCAGAAACGTTAACACGGATAGAACATCTCGTGTTTAGCGATGCCTATCGTAGAGTTATATCAGTTCTCCTGTATATTGCAGGTCATTTCGGCGAAGTTGAAAAAAAAGGAGTTATCGTCCATCACCGGTTTACTCAACAAGATATCGCAACATTGGTGGGTGTAGCTCGTGAAACAGCAAGTATTGAGCTGGGTATTTTAGAGAAAAAAGGCTTTGTAAAATATGAAGATCACTCGATGAGATTCCCCAATTTGAAAGAGCTCGAATCTGAACTGACAACTGAAAGGGGAGAACTCTCTCCATGAAAAATGCGATTATCCTTCACGGATTATCCTCAAAACCCACTGATTTTTGGTTTCCGTATCTTAAGAAAAATCTTGAATTGAAAGGGTATGACGTGTGGGTTCCTCAACTTCCAAAGCCTGAAAAAGCAGATCTTTCGCTTGCATTACCTTACGTGCTCACGCACGGATTATTCACAAAAGACACTATTGTCATAGGCCATTCATCTGGAGCCTCTCTGATTCTGGCGATTTTGGACTCACTTAAATCTCCAATCCACAAAGCAATTCTCGTTTCAGGATTTTTGACGAGAGGAAAACCTAGACCCGATTGTGCCGTGAAAGAGGAATCTGTATATCAGTGGGAAAAAATGAAACAGAATGTAAAAGAGTTGTATATTATCAACTCGACTAACGATCCATGGGGATGCAATGATGCCCAAGGAAGAAGAATGTTTGACCACTTGGGTGGAACATTGATCATAAACCAGGAAGGTCACATGGGATCGACAGATAAAAATCAACCTTACAGAGCATTTCCTCTTCTTGTGAAATTAATTGAGCTCTAGCTCATCCGAAGGTCTTTCTGCTATCATGATACTATGACCCTCACGGAGATCAATTACTACACGAAGCAACTTGCGCCCATAGGCATCATTTCTGTTTTGGTCATTCTCATCATGGTGTTTGGATTTCGTTTACTTCTTCTCTATTCGCAGATTCAATCAACGCCACCGCCCCCCAGCACTCAACCTGTCACCGCATATGTCAATCCGGTGTTTGGAAAAATAAATCCTCCTCGCATTTCAGGAGCAAAGCCGTCATCTCAATACACGTGGGTTTTAGATACGCTTGATGGCACTCCCAACGCGCCCGAAGCATCTTCTTCAGCAAATGTGTATTTTGTCCCACAAAAAACTGCTTCATTTGGATTTTTATCAAAAATTTATGCGATGGCAAAAGAAGTTGGGATAGATACAGAAATCACTCAGCATCAACTCAACGACAAAACGGCACTTTTTAATGATGGAAAACACAATCTTTCCATGGATATCCGTGATTTCAACTTTTCATACACGTACACTCTGACTGATGAAGACCCTATTGCTGAAGGGTCAGATCAGGGAATTGAACCCCAACTTACTTCGCAAGCCATTTCATTTTTTACGAAAATGGGAAGATACCCGACCGAATTGTCACAAGGAAAGCGAAATATAATTTACTTACGATTCGATCCTGGTTCGAAACAAATCACACCTCTTGAATCCTCAGATGGAGCCAATATGGCAGAGGTTGATTTCTTCCCTGCAGATATTGATGGAAAACCCGTGGTAACTTCATCCTATTACAATAGCCCCAATTACGTACTTTTTCTCCTTGGAGGAAGAGATTTTCGCATCGTTCGCTCATATCTCAATTATTTTGAAAAAACTCTGGATGGGTTTGGTACCTATCCGTTGCGTCCTCCTCAAGATGCGTGGGCGGAGCTACAAGCCGGGAAGGGAATCGTTGTCTCCTCTTCATCAAATTCAGGAGAAGTGAAGATCCAGAAAGTATTTTTGGCCTACTACGAATCAGAAGAGTATCAAGAATATGTTCAACCGGTGTATGTCTATTTGGGAGAAGGAAGATTTGTAGCGTACGTACCTGCACTTGCAACGGAATACCTCAATCCTTAATCGAAAAAATACGTTATTGCATCGGAACCTCTTGATAGGTCACTGATCCAATAATCCAATCTACCAAAGCTCGCGTATCTAAGAATCTGTCTTCACTTTTCATGACAACTAAAATATAATCGTGACCAAGGTGTCGGTAAAAACTGACCAGATTCTCGCCCGACTCTTCAGTGTATCCGGTTTTCAATCCACCCAAACCTTGTATTTCACCCAATAGTACGTTTACGTTTCGAAGGGTATGAAACGTGGTGTAGTTCACATCCGAAATCACAATTTCTTTGGTCCCCACCATTTTTTTGAGGTAAGGTTCTCGAAGCAATGCGCGAGCAGCAATGCTTAGATCGTAGGGAGTGGTAATTTGAGATGGATCATGAAGGCCTGAAGGATTTGTGAAGCGTGAGTCTTGCATTCCCAATTGTTGCGCTTTGGAATTCATCGCTTCTAAAAATACGCGATATCCCATTTCTCGCGCTAACGCGTCTGCGGCATCGTTCCCTGAGTGCACAAGCATGCCGTACATCAGGTTCTCCATGGTGATCTGCTCTCCTGCTACCAATCCCATTGTTTGTCCTTCTAATAGGGGATTAGCAACCGTTATGACATCATCGGGAGAAAATAGGTCCTGCGCAACGAGTGCGGAAATTATTTTGGTTGTTGAAGCAGGGTAAAAAGACCTCTTTTCATTTTGCTTAAAAATGGGGGTAAACGAATCAACTTCCACAATATATGCGCCTTCTGCTGTGATAACAGGTCTCGTTGAACTAAGAACTACAGGTATAGGCTTAATTTGAGACAGAGGTGTACTGTCATCTTTTGCAAAATGATCTCGATGGTAGGCGATAAGTTGAAAATACGGATGTTCGCCGGGATAAAATAAGAGGAAAGCAGTTGTCGCGAGGAAGAAAAAATAAGTACGAAATTGCACAGTCGACTTCTTAAAAATACTAATTATTCACCGATATTTATTTTTGAGGTACTACCTGAATTCCGAGCTCCTCAAGTTGCTTTGGATCTATTGGAGAAGGAGCATCCATGACAGCAGTTCTTCCACTAGAACTCATGGGGAAAGCGATCGCTTCTTTCAAGGACTTTTGTCCGGCAAGTAGCATAACTTGCCTGTCAAGTCCGAGTCCGATTCCTCCATGTGGAGGTGTCCCGTAGTTGAACGCTTCAAGCATATGTCCGATACTCGCCTTGATTTCGTCGGGCGAGTACCCCATTATTCTATAAGTTGCTTCAAGAATCTCTGGTTCATGAGCGCGAATACTGCCGCCTCCTAGCTCATATCCGTTGCATACCAAATCATACTGGGAGGTTGCAATCTTATCAATATTTTTGCCCGCCATATGCCACTCTAGGTGTTCAGGAATGGGCATGCTAAAAGGATTGTGTGTAAACGTCCAGCCACTTTTGCCGTCTTGGACTTCTGCCTTATCTGTCGCATCAACTTTCTTGAAAAAGGGGAAATTGACAACCCAAGCAAAAGCAAGTACTCCTTCTTCTTTTTCCTTTTCAGTTCGAAGATCAAACTTGTCTGCTCCAAACTGTTTAATTGCGTCTTGGTAGTCGAACACAGGAAATGTTTCCTTCTGAAGTTTGCCATCGACAGCCTTTACAGCATTTTTTATTATTTCCTCGACAGTGTTCATGACGTCATCTCGAGTTACAAAACTCATCTCAAGATCAAGCTGAGTATGTTCAAACCCACGATCAGCTCTCAAATCTTCATCGCGTACACACTTTGCAAATTGGAAATATTTTTCTATACCTGCGACCATGAGGAGTTGTTTATACTGTTGAGGAGACTGCGGGAGTGCATAAAATTTTCCTGGCTGCAATCTTGACGGTATGATAAAATCGCGCGATCCTTCTTTTGTAGACTTCGTCAGAATTGGCGTTTCAACTTCGGTAAACTCTTTTTTGTGAAGTCCTTCACGAAGCGCACGAATATAGTCGGAACGAAGTTTCAGTGTTTTTGCCATTCTGTTTCGTCGTAGATCAAGATACCTATACTTCAGTCTCAGTTCTTCATCAATATCATAGCCATCGGTATCTAGTGGGATAGGAGGAGTTTTTGCAGGGCTCAGAATCTCAAACGAATGAACTTCCATTTCAATGGCCCCAGTTGGGATATTTGGATTTACGAGTCTTTCAGGACGGGTTTTGATGAGACCGGTAAATTTGACTACTGATTCAGGACTAATTCCTTTAAGAGATGAATCGCCAACTGTCTGGATTATTCCCGTTCTGTCTCGAAGGTCAATAAATACAACATTTTTATGATCGCGCTTACTTCCTACCCATGCAAAAAGCTCAATTTCTTTTCCCACATGACTTATCGTATCCATGATTGAGATCTGTTTCATATGAAAGCATTGTACCAAAAATTGACAGAAGTAGAGAAGCGATTACTCGCTTCCTTTTTCAGTGTCAGCAGCAGGCTCTTCACTTGGCTTTTCCGTGATGATTTCAGGAGCTTCTGTTGCGGTTTCAGGCTCTATTTCCTCTTCAATATGTTCTGAGACAGAAACAATCACCTGTTCTTTATCACCAAGGATTTCATACGAAGATGAAGCAGGAAGATCTGCAACACGGATCATATCTCCAAGTGCCACAAGCTGGGAAATGTCGATACTGATTTCGTGAGGGATATCTGTAGGAAGTGCAAGAACCGTAATTTCTTCTATCTGAGTAAGGAGTACACCATTGAGTGTTGCGACTGCCGCGGATTCTCCGATGAAAACAAGAGGAACGTTAGCCTCAATTTTCTGTTTTAAATTTACTTTACGTAAGTCAATATGAAGCATTTCTCCCGTAACAGGATGATATTGGATATCTCCAACGAGTGTGGGATATTCTTTCGTATCCACTTTCGCATAAAGTACAGTTGTTTCTCCTGCTTGTTTGTAGATAGGCAAAAAGGTTTTTAAGTCAATCTGAATGGATTGAGAATCAAACCCAGTTCCATAGATATTTGCAGGGATAAGGCCTTTTCTTCGCAGGGTACGATTTCCTTTGCCAAGGACGGTTCTCACTTCGGCGTTCAGGGTCAGTTTTTGTGCTTGTGGGGACATGGGTTTAGATTTTGGTAAATTCAATCAAAAATAGTTTGTCTGATGAAATTGAGGTATTATAGATGATTTTCTTATCAGGCGCAAGGGGAGATAGATTATGTCGAGTAACTTTAATATTTGGCGCCGTGTCAAAGGAAAATGTGATGTTAGCATGAGGGGAGCCTATCTGTTTTTGCAAGATAAGTTGATACATTCCATTTCCTTGGATGATAGTGGTGGGAAGCTTGTACTTGATAGTAACTTTTTTTGATTCTTGAGGAGGTACACTAAGTAGAAATCCAATCAGTTTTTGACCAAAATTGGTTTCGTCATACGTTTCAACGGGCAAATTATCTACCAGAACTGATTGAATAAGTGCATTAACAGGCATCAATAGTTGAACGTAATTTTTATATATACCTCCAGGAAATACTCCTTCAAATGAATTATTTTTGTATTCGATTTTGACCGTATTTGTGATCTCGCCTTCCGCAGAGATTTGTACATCTAGTTCGGTTGGTTTTTCGATAAAGAAATTTGCTTTATTTACTCCCACGTTTGCGTCAAGGCTCATTACGTAATCAGTTACACAGGGAATGGAATTGGGGACTGCACACACATTCTCAAGTACTCGTCCTGCCCAGTATTTTTGTTCAAGTAGCATCTGAACGTTTTGATCTTTCATGGCAACGGCAATCTGTTTTTGATCCAAGCCATCGACAATAGACTGCAACAATCGAGGAGACGAGTGAGAAGGGAGACTGAGCAATAATTGATTCGCCACACTCGCGAGAAACCTCTTTTTTTCTTGAGATCCGGGAAAAAAACCCTCTTCCGCATACAGTTGCGCTTTCAAATAAAAATTTTCTGCAGTTATGGTCTCTTTATAGTCAGGAATATAGAGAGATTCGAGTGAGGTAAGGAGATATTTAATTGCGGTGGTAGTGATCAAAATGGTGCCATCAAAATTGGTCTCTCCCATTTCAAGCTCAAGAAATCGTTCGGCAACCTGAGCATTATTAAGATGATCGGCGGAAAAAGCAGAATCTCTTAAATACCAAAAGGGTTGCTCAAGAAATGTAGATATAGCCGCAGGTGGCTCTATTCGATCAGTAAGTTGGCCATCTGCGTCATAGACATCATAGACTTCAATTGCTCGGATAGAGTAATCTCGTGCTTTTACAATAGCAAATGACCCAATAAATCCTCCACCTGGGCGAAGCTCCATATTGTTTGCGAATAGAATCAAGTATTTTTTTTCAGAACCTGCCCCCAAAATGGTATCGAGATAAGGTTCAAATTCAAGATAACTGTTGGTTGCTGTTTCAAGTTGTATTAATTGTTCCTTCGTACGTTTGAGCTGAGCATTCCATTCGGGAAGTTTCTGGACAAGGATAGAAATATGAGGTGCAGTTTCACGAAGAACAGTACTTACGCGTGTCTTTGCTTGAAGTATTTTGCTACTTTCCAGAGGTGTGGGGTTTTTAAGAAATACTCCTTCACTCAAAATCTTTCCCTCTTCCGAAAGAGTTTTGGAGGCACGAATAAGGTTTCCTGTAGACTCATTAATTTGCACCACATCTTCAAAAGGCAAAGCTAATGATAGAAAATGGAGAATGGGCTTTGACGAGGCAAACAGGTATTTGCTTGTTTGTAGGTAAGGTGTCGCAAGAGATTCCAACTGGATTGCTCGATCAATGTTCCCTTCAGAGATGTGGATTCCTGCTCGGGCGAAGAGAGATGAACTAATAATCAAAGGTGGAACAAAGAGAAAGGGAGAAAGCAATAACATGATAATTCCTGCCACGATAACCCTTTTCGGAGTAAAGAAGTTGACAAATGAAGTGGGTTTTTGAGCGTGAGAAGATGGCGCATTCTTTCGAGGTTGAGATTTTTGCGTCCGCGCATCGTGATAGATATGAAGGAATACATCTTGCGTTTGAGAAAACGCAAACCAGAGAATGGTTTCAATATCTTTTTCAAAATGAGATCGCTCAGTTTGGAGATTGATAATTTTAAAGTGTGTGAGCCTATGGTCATAAGCATAAGAAGAATACAGTTGTGACCGTGAGTTATCCTGAAAAAAAATAAACACACACTTTGTTTTGGTCTGTTTTGCCAAAGCAGGAAGAGATTCTCCCGCATCTTGGATAAAAAATACAGCGCTGTACTTATCGTATTCATCTTTTGACTCAGCTGAAAGAGATACTTGAACGTGCATGTGAGAGAGCTTATTTCGGATTAGTTGTGTGAACTCAATATGCTCTGCAGACACGATAAGTATGGATTGTGCCGCGTCTTGCACTTCGGTCTTCAATATCATTACGAATGTTGTCCAATCAATTTCTAATTCGTCGAAGCTATCTCGTTAATCCATTGTCATTCCCGTGAAAACGGGAATCCAGACTGGATCCCGCATCAAGTGCGGGATGACAAGAAGTACTCTCCCGACATTAACTCGTCGGGAAGTTTCGTTCTAAAAAGTAAATTAGCAAGCTTAGCTTTTCCTCCTGGTATAGTTGTAGTATGGAATCCCCAATAAAGGAATATGCCGATTTAGCAGATTTTGTAAGGCTTTTTGCCGGCAAGAATATTGTGTTGGTTGGTGGATGTTTTGACTTGATCCATTTTGGTCACTATTCGTTTCTGTCAGAGGCTCGAAAACGGGGAGACGTTTTGGTTGTTGCACTTGAATCAGACGCATTTATTCAAAAAACTAAAGCTCGCACTCCTGCACATACTCAGATGGAGCGAGCACGCATTCTTAGCAGTATGCGTTTTGTTGACGGAGTTATCCTTCTTCCCCATTTTCCATCAGAGTCGGGATACGAAGAGTTGGTGAAGCATATCAAACCTTCAGTCATTGCCGTCACAGCGGGTGATCCTCATTTACAAAAGAAGCAAGCGTGTGCGAAGCTAGTCGGTGCAACAGTTCAAGAAGCGTCAGTATTATTTCCTCAATTTTCATCATCAAAATTTATATGAAACTAATTCTTGCGGTTCCCGTCCCCGAACCAATCCAACAAACTATAATCGAATGCTATGCAAAAATTCGTGGAGATTATCCCTACTTTTCATGGACTTCCGAACCAACATACCACATAACTGTTAAGAACTTAGGTGAGCGTGAGAAGGATACCTTGCCATATATTATTGAGGCCATATCTCGTTCTGTGTATGCAATACCACCCATTTATTTAACTGGTCAAGAAAGTAGAATTCTGGTAGGTAAGGGGATCACTCTTTATCTGGAGTTTTTACGAAGTAAACAGTTAGAAAATATTCGGACAAATCTTTCTGAGTATTTTTCCAAAAGAGAAAAAGGTTTAGAAGAACAAGAATATAAGCCCCATATCACCCTTGCACAATACAAATTACCTTCAAAACAGCAGTATTTTCATCTCAAAAAGAAATTAAAGCAGACGCAACCGGAGATTGATTTCTTAACTCAAGAGATCGTGCTTTATGAGGCTATAACCACATCAACGAACCCAATATACGAAAAAATTCATACATTTGAGCTCGTTGAGTAAGGTTATTCGAAAAAAAGAAACAGAAAGCATATTATTTTATGCCATCCCATGTTTCCTTATTGACGAATTTGGTCAGTTTAACTCCATCCTTGACTGCCTTGAGTGCGTATCTGACTTGCTTTTTACCGTCTTTTGATTCGCGTTCATAAGTGACTTTTTCCACTGCTGAAGCTTCTACTGAAACCTTTTTTCGGTTTTTTACGTCATAAAATTCAATTTTATCCATGTGTCGTGACACCTCCTTTCCATTAAAATGTAAATAACGAAGTGATATCGATATAACCTGCTTTTTCTGCCATATAGATGCCCATCTGGATTGAAATGATAGCAAACGCGAGAATTAATGATTTCGATAAGTCGTGAGAAAGAAATGGGGCGATGATTTGTTTGGACTCTTCCGGAAGTTGCCGGGTTTCTAGATCGGGAACAGTATAAGAAATAGGGGATGTAAACGCCGGCACCGACTCTTCAGATATCACCATATCGCGGTGTTTCGGTTGAAGGAAGACTCTTCGGTGAGATGCATCCAACTTATGCTTTCTAGTCTTGCGTGGCATATCCTGACATTTAATCATATTGACAGCCCATATGCAAGAGGGTACAATGAGCAGTCATTGAGATTGTGGCTTTCTTGTGAGCTGAATGCTCAGATACGTTCACATTCTCACCGGTATTCACATTTTCATTCACCGTTACGCGAGAGAGTATATTACAATGATGCTAGGTGCACGGGAGTGAGGTGTGACGTTATCAATTTGAGAGAATTTTATGAATCGAACTGTTGCTATTGGAATAGTTGTTATCTTATATGTGCTCTCAAGTTGGGGTTCATACGCATTTTTTTCACGGTCAAACAGTATTACGTCACAGACTACTACCGCACCCACAAACGGAAATGGAGCTCCCGGAGTTGATACAGATCCGAAGACTGAAGAGTGCCCTTTGAATGGGAAGCTCTATTCAAAAAAACAACAAGCAAAATGGGAAACGCGCAGGCCGTTGGGAATCATGGTACAAAATAATATCGAGGCACGGCCTCAGTCCGGAATATCCCAAGCTGATATTATTCACGAGGCAGTGGCAGAAGGTGGTATTACTCGATTTCTTGCATTGTATCTTTGCGAAGAACCCAAAATTGTAGGATCGGTCCGTTCGGCACGCATGTACTTCATTCGGTTGCTTCAGGGATATGGCGAAAACCCTCTGTATGGGCATGTGGGTGGGGCAAATACTCCCGGTCCTGCGGACGCATTGGGGGAAATTAAAAAGCTCAAATGGTATGGATATAATGATATGGATCAATTCGCAGTGCCTTTCCCCAATTATTGGAGAGACTATGATAGGCTTCCCGGAAGAGCCACAGAGCATACTGTTTATACCAATACTCAAAAGCTGTGGGAGTATGCAAAAAAGAATCGAAAATTAGCACATCAAGACGAGGACGGGGTAGCATGGGATGAATCATGGAAACCATGGAGTTTTCAAGATGGGTCTCCAAACACATCTGCAAAAGCTACAACCGCCATTTCCTATGGATTTTGGTCAAATGGCATCTCTTCTGACTACAACGTGGTATGGGCATATGATGCAAAGACCAACACGTACAAGCGAGCAAACGGAGGCAAACCTCATTTAGACAACAACACCGACACACAACTTGAATCATCAAACGTCATTGTTGCATTTGCAAAAGAGAGTGTGGCGAATGATGGGTATGAAGGAGGTCAACACATGTTGTACGAAGTTGTAGGTACCAATAAAGCGCTCATTTTCCAGAATGGTGCAGCAATTGAAGGCACATGGAAAAAGCCAAAAGCAACAGATATGATGCGATTTTATGACGAAAAAGGAAAAGAAGTGGAACTTGTCCGCGGACAAGTATGGATTTCCGTATTACCAACAGGAAATGAAGTTACTTACTAAATAAACCTATCACAACTCTAACTGTTTCTATGCTCGATCAACTCATTCCATCGAAAGTCCGCAGAAAAATTCTTCGATTGTATTTCCATGGCGTGGACAAAACCTATTACCTGCGAGAAATTGTGCGAATCACAGACGAAGAGGTAAATGCAGTGAAACGAGAGCTAGATATCCTTCATGACGCAAAGGTATTGACCCGTGAGCGCAGAATGAACAAAGTTTTTTACTCACTCAATAAATATTTCCCGCTATACGATGAGTTTTTGCGCATTTTTACCCGAGAGACTCTTCTTGCTCAACTGGTCACGCAAAATATGAGCACGTTAGGGAAAATGAAGTTCATTGCCGTTTCTACCAAGTTTTCTAAAAAACAACCCATAAAAGAAGATGAGATATATGTTCTTTTTGTGGGAATTGTCGTGTTGCCAGAAGTAGAAGCGATCATGCAGGCTTCAAAAGAAGATTTGGGTTGGGATGTCAATTACACCGTAATGACAGAAGACGAACTCTTATTCCGCAAAAAAAATAACGATCCCTTTATTGGCAAGTTTCTCAAGCATCCGAAAGTCATGTTGGTGGGCCAAGAAGAAGAATTGTTGAAATAATCCAAACGTTATCATGAAATACCTATCTTACGCATTTACATTTATCGTTTCTCTTCTTGTGTTGTGGATTGTATTGCCTCGTCCCATTCCTCTCCAATTTCGCATTTTTTCTTATTCGGTAGATACGTATATCCCCACCTTGAAGCTCAATCTCCAGTTTGGGGATCGCATAATCCGTAAAGAGTTTGAGACCCAGCTGGGCTTGGATCTTCGCGGGGGGAGTCATCTCGTCTTTGAAACGAATACGAAGTCTATTAAGCAGGAAGATCTTCAAGATGCAGTAGACTCTGCACGAGACATTATCGAGCGAAGAGTAAACATGTTTGGTGTTTCTGAACCAGTCGTTAAGACGGTGAGATCGGGAAATGTGTACCGAATAGAAGTAGATATGCCCGGAGTTTATGACGTGTCTCAAGCATCTGAGCTTATTGGACAAACTGCTCAGCTTCATTTTAAAGAGCAAGGAGAAGCTGACGCCAAGGAATCTACAGAAAGTGCATCGCTCATCTTTATGGGTTTGGGAAAAGAAACGGGTCTCACGGGAAAAGATGTCAAAAAAGCAACCGTGGTATTTGATCCTCAGTCAGGACAACCTCAAGTGCAACTTGCATTTTCTAAAGAAGGCGGAAAGCGATTTGCGGCAATAACAAAAAGGAATATTAGTAAACCCGTCGGCATATTTATCGATGAAATACTTATTTCGGCCCCCACTGTTCAGCAGGAAATTCGAGATGGTAATGCAGTAATCTCCGGATCATTCACGGTGGAAGATGCGAAACAACTTTCCACGGCAATCAATTCAGGCGCTCTCCCACTTCCAATAAAAATCGTTGAGCAACGAAGTATCGGACCATCGTTAGGAACCTTAGAGGTGCAAAGAAGTTTGGTTGCAGGGATTGTAGGAATTAGTATGGTGATGCTATTTATGATTATCTATTACGGCCGTTTAGGCCTCATTGCAAGCATTGGTCTTATGATTTATGGCATCATTACCTTCGCCTTATTCAAGGCAATCCCCGTTGTACTGACTCTTCCTGGAATTGCAGGATTCCTCCTTTCCATCGGAATGGCTGTTGATTCAAACATACTTATCTTCGAACGAATCAAAGAAGAGCAAAAGAAAGGTAAATCATTCGAATCTTCCATTCGGCTTGGGTTTGGTCGTGCCATTGACGCCATCAAAGATGCAAATACCACCACGCTCCTTGTAGCATTTATTCTGTTTAATCCACTCAATTGGGAGTTTTTGCCTCAATTTGGATTAGTGCGAGGATTTGCTCTAACTCTTGCGCTTGGTGTTGCAACAAGTTTATTTACCGGAGTATTTATCACTAAAAGATTAATTAAGACATTTTACGTAGAGCATCAAAAGGAGTCTAAAAACGTATGATTCATTTTTATCAACACTGGAAACTGTATTTGACGATCTCATTAACGGTCATTCTAACCGGACTCGCATCGATTTTTATGTGGGGTTATGCCTACTCCATTGACTTCGTGGGAGGTACAAATCTTGAGTATCGGTTTTCTCCTGTCGTGGAAAAGGCAAGCGTCCAAAAACGCGCAGAAAAAATTGGTGTGGAGTCACCACAAATAGAATGGAAGTCAAAGGAAGTCGTTCTGATAAAATCCTCAGTTCTTAACGAGAAGGAAGAAGCTGCGTTTCGTCGTGATCTTGAGAGCTCATTGCAAACGAAAATTACGGTCATTCGAACCGAAACGGTTGGTCCTGTGATCGGTGCAGAAACGTTGCGGAAAACCGCAATCGCTGCCTCACTCGCGGTAGTGGGAATACTCCTTTATATCGCGTTTGCATTTCGTAGCTTCAATTACGCCATTTCTGCCGTCATTGCACTTGTGCACGACATTTTAGTTGTTGCGGGAACGTACTCAATCATCTCTCATTTTTTTGGAGCAGAACTAGATATTTTGTTTGTAACTGCCA
>CALESU010000118.1 GCA_937914905.1 uncultured bacterium | reverse complement strand
AATATTCGAGTGCCAAAAGATGTGCCCGGTTCAGATCCACCACGTTGACATAATCTCGCACGGGAGTTCCATCTTTTGTGTCAAATTTCCCACATGTTAAATAAAATGGTTCAAGACCAAGTGCACCTCGCACTGCATTTTGCATAAGATGAACGGAGGGCTTTTTACTGTCTCCGATCTTCGTGTCATCTGTCGCACCACAGACATTGAAGTATCTCAAAGCTACATAGCGAAGCATTTTTTGCGTAGAATACCACTTCAAAAATGTTTCAGAGATGAGTTTTGATTCGCCGTAGGGATTGGCTGGGTGAGTGGGATGTATTTCATCAATCGGTACGTATTCTGCTTCTCCATAAACGGCGCAGGTCGAAGAAAAAACGATCTTATCTACCTTATGATCAACCATGGTGTGCAGGAGGCGTTGAGTGGCACTGGAATTATTGGTAAAGTACTTTTGAGGCTTTTGCATGGACTCATTCACACTACAGCTTGCTGCATAATGCAAGACTGCATCAATCTGATTTTCCTCAAAAACATGAGCAAAAAATCCTTTGAGATCCACGGTAATAATTTTTATTCGTTCTTTGCCGTATGTATTTTGGAGAAGCTCAAGCGGAGCTAGGTATCCCGTTGAAAAGTTGTCGACAGCCACTACGTTATATCCATTTTCAAGAAGAAGCGATGTTGCTACAGATCCAATATATCCACCTGCACCCGTGATAAGAATTGTTTTCATATGTGATTATTGTATCAGAGAAGCTTAGCTAAGGTTTTAATAACATATTTCCTAAACTCGTTGGTACTCGATCAAGCTCGTATTCAGACCAATCTTCAAGATGAAACCCGTGCACAGCTCTAAAGACATATTAATCAAGGCCAAAATTACTCCTGTGTTCAGAGCAAACCGCAGTACTCCCTGAAAATCCGATTCTTGCTTTTAATCCATTAGGGGTATGGATTTCAGCTGATTGCAAATTGTTTATATCCGATAAAGTGAGGGGATTATCCCCCAAAGTGCCAAAGTCTTGACCAGGAAAACCTTCTCGTGCCAAATGATAAAATTCCTGATATGTTTTTGCCCCACAAACATACTGAAGAAGAGTTCTTTCGGCGACTACTCTCGTTTGCGCCATTGGGAGGGAACCTATCCACTCAAGAACCTGTTTTTCATCGAAATAATCCATCAGACGTTCAGGTGAAATCCTGCGAAATATTCCCTCCCCTAATATTCGCTTTGCACGTTTCAACCTATTGTGTAAAGCGGTATATGGTGAGGGTTCTATGGGGAGTTTTGAACCCCCATATGAAAGATCGTGATTTATATGTGGTAGCTGGCCATCATATGCAGCGTGAATCAACGCATACATACATCTGTATACATCCCAATTATCAGCAAGCCGGGAAATACCCAATTCTTTAGTAAGGGTAGAAAATTGGGATGGGTCTGCAAAAAGGAGGTTTGGAAACGGGGACATCTCGAAATTTCCAAGCGTCTCTTCAACTGTGATCGTTCGAGGAGCTTTGGGACTTAATTCTAAACCTAACCTTGAGATAATTTCTCTTAGGTCTGGTTCATCCAGAAATCTTGCATCATCTACCTCAATGCGGACATCTCCATGAAGAGCATTTTCCCCTCTAAATCGTGAAGCTGCACAGTGTGAAATGTATATATTCGCTGTGGAAGGAATGTGGCTTAAATATTCGGGAACTTTCGGCAAATGGAGAATTTGATCGTAACCCAACTTTGAATTTCCCAAATGAATAATTGC
>CALESU010000117.1 GCA_937914905.1 uncultured bacterium | reverse complement strand
CAAACATGATGACGATGCTCAAATTCCCTGAAGATCAGCCACTATCTCATGGTATGGTGTCACGAGCCATTGAACAAGCTCAAGTAAAGGTGGAAGGCTTCAATTTTGACACCCGAAAACACTTGGTGGATTATGATGACGTTCTCAACAGACAACGAGACATTATCTATTCCTTAAGAAGAAAAATTCTCAAACTGCCTGAAATTGATGCCAAGGCATTCAACGAGACCGTTTCTCAAGTAATGAATGAGCAAATCGCCATGATGTCATCCAATTTTTTCGCACTCAAGGAATCTCAAGAAGAACTGCAAACCCAATTTGTGGAAGATGTAGGATTGCTATTTGATGTCCCTGAAGGGGAGATTCGCAAGAAAACCAGCTCTCTTGAGGATCAGCACGTATTTCAAGAACATCTCACGAAACTCGCACATAAAAAATTTGATTCTAAAAAGAAAGAAATAGGAGAAGAAATTTGGAATCAGGTTGTGAGGTCAGTCTTCCTTTCCACTATTGATCAATTTTGGACTCAGCATTTAACAGCGATAGATGACTTACGACAAGGGATCAACTTGCGTGGATACGCTCAGATGGATCCTTTGGTTGAATATAAAAATGAGGCATTCCGCATGTTTGAGAAATTGCTCGGGGACGTGGGGTATGAGGCGGTGAGAAGAGTCATGCGCGTGCAGGTGAGCATGCATGACCACGAGGGGCATGTACACCCTCACATTAATACTGAAACCTCCCAAATGCAGCTTCAAGCAGCGTCTGGAGTTGATCCATTTGGAAAAGCGGATTCTGGTAAAAAAACTCCGCAAACCGCCCAAAAACAAATGAAGGCAAATCTGCAAGTTGATCCGAAAAAACCACGTATCGGACGGAATGACCCTTGTTGGTGTGGGAGTGGAAAGAAATTCAAAAAATGCCACTGGCCGGAGATGGGGTAAATATATCTCAATACACCTTCACTAATCCCTTTTGAAGCACGGCTTTGAAGCTTCTGTGCAAGAG
>CALESU010000116.1 GCA_937914905.1 uncultured bacterium | reverse complement strand
TGGAAGGGTAATCGTCAACATATCTTCTTGCTTGCGGAGTAAACCGATAGGTGTAACTTCCACTCCCAACCCAAGTTCGAAGCATTGCATCAAATACACGCTCCCAAAATGAGGCATTTTTCGTTAGGATTCCCGGACCGCCGAGCGCCGCTATTTGCTCAGTTGAAAAGATAGCATGGGCATTGAAAAGCCAATCGGGGGTTGGGTACGCATCATCATCCAAGAATACTAAAATATCTCCCCTAGCATCTTTTGCAGCGCTATCTCTCTTGTCTCCAGGACGATGTATATTTTTAGGATACGAAAGTTTGAGCCAGGGATATTCTTTCAAGAGCCTCTTATCAGAAGAAACGGTTTTGTCAGGCGACACAATGACTTCGAATTGCTTGAACTTTTGATTGTTAAGCGCTATAAAGGTTTCTCTAATTAACTCAGGAGTAATGGATCTTGTGGGAATTATGATGCTAAAGTAAGGGCGCATGTGGAATAGTGGTTTAGTATAATGATGTTTTATTAGTACTTATTCTACCCCATGATCAATATAAACTCCTGCACACATTTCGTTGTTACCGGATCCATCGCATTTGATGAAATTATGAATTTCCCGGGAACTTTCGCTGAACATTTCAATCCAGAAAAACTTCATCAGATTAATATTTCATTTGTTGTTGATAAGTTGGAAAAACATTTTGGAGGAACTGCCACCAATATCGCATACGGTATAACTCGATTAACTCGCAAGCATACCGTTGTTATGTCTGCGCTTGGACAAGACCATGATCCTATCACTCAATTTTACCAAAAGAATGGAATAGATTATTCAGGTTCGGTGATTTGTCCAGATCTCTATACCTCCACAGGAAAAGTAATGACTGATCGCTTGGATAATCAAATTTGGGGATATTATTACGGAGCGGGTGCTCGGGGAAATCTTATTGATTTCTCTCCTTACAAGAAAGATTCATTTTTCATCGTTTCAGCCAATCACGTGGATGCATTTTTACATTCCCTGCAATTTTGTCTCAAGAACCAGATCCCGTACCTTTTTGATCCAGGTATGGCGCTCACCTGGATTACCGATATTGACTTGATGGAGGGTATCAAGCACGCATCATATATTGCGGGAAATGATTATGAGATTGCTCAAATAGAAAGAAGGTTAGGCAAGGATCTTCGCAGTTTAGTGCCTGAAAAAGCTGGAGTTATCACCACTTTAGGTGAAAAAGGAGTGAAGTATGAAGATGACGAAAGTAAATTTATCATCAGTGGTTATCCGATTGATGAGTTGAGGGATCCAACAGGGGCAGGAGATGCGTGGAGAGGTGGATTTGTCGCGGGACTTGCCGAAGGCATAAGTGTGGAAGGCGCACTCAAATGGGGAAATGCACTTGCCAGCTTTGCAATCGAATCACCCGGGACGGTCAATCATCACGCAACCAAAGAGCAAGTTATTATGCGAGCAGGAACGTTATAATGGTAATTCATTCTATTAATTAATTATTATCTTATGAATCACGATGTCAAAGATCTCTCACTTGCAAAGGAAGGTACGAACCGGATTGAATGGGCGGCGCTTGATATGCCAGTTTTGCGCTTGATTCGTGACCGATTCAAAAAAGAGCAACCCCTTAAAGGAATTAAACTCGCCGCATGTTTGCATGTAACTTCAGAAACGGCAAATCTCATGATTACTCTCAAAGCAGGAGGAGCAGACGTTTATCTTGCTGCCAGCAATCCCCTTTCCACCAATGACGCAGTTGCGGCTTCTCTCGTCAAAGAATATGGAATCCCCACCTACGCTATTAAAGGTGAAGACAATAAAACTTACTACAGTCATCTCTATGCAGTTTTAGATAAGCACCCCACACAAACTATGGATGATGGCGCAGATCTCGTAGGACTTTTACATACGAAGTACAAAAGTCAAATATCGGACATCGTGGGCTCTACAGAAGAAACAACTACCGGAGTAATTAGGTTGA
>CALESU010000115.1 GCA_937914905.1 uncultured bacterium | reverse complement strand
TTTGAAACTGTTTGAGATTAGTCATGAGGGGAATATTCTGCATGAACGAATCATTTGGAAACCACTTTATGATGGCATCAATTTAGAAGATCCACGCGTATTAAAGCTCCCCAATGAAAATCTTCTCATTGGCCTGACATGCGTGCTTCGGGGAAAAAGAGGTCAAGCAATCCCCTTCCCCGCGATTGTGAAAATAGATTATCTTGACTCGTGGAAGCAAAATCTTCCTCCTTTTCTCGTCATTGATACATTTGGACCAGGGAAAAACCTTACTCCCCTCGATGAAAAAACGTTCTTATTTAGACCTGAGGCTCCTGCGTATAATCACAAGATATTAGTCTTTTCACTGAGTTCTCAGATTCCAGAAAAAATTGCCGATATTCCGTTTCCTAAAGATCTGCCATGGGCGAAGTGGAGGATCGGGACCACGATGCCCCCGATCTGGCTCACGTCAAACGAGGCGCTTTTCATCATCCACGGAATAACGATGCAGTTTATTGACGGAATAGAAAAATATGTGTACAGCATTGGAAGGGCCAAACTCGTCCGAAATGGAGCTAAATTTACGCTTACAGTCGCTCCTGAACCCATTCTTTCTCCCGATGACTTTATCAACCCAGAAGGAAATCCTTTAGTTGAAGAGCTTCATCCCGAATCCCGACGCGTGGTGTATTCGTGCGGAGGAATTATCAAAAGGAGCGATATGAATTCATTGTCTCTCTATGTGAACGTGGGAGATCGGGCTACGTTTGAAGTAGCATTTTCATTGGAAGAATTGAAAGAGGGATTATTTTGACGAATTTTATTCATGAGTCGGGCACGAAAGTGAAAGTTACGGGTCTTGTGTTGACATGACGGTATTTGTTTCCCTATTATCCGTGATAATCACGACATCAAACGTGCTATTTCTATTGGGGTTATTGTTTTGAATTCCATCCGCTATTTCGGGAGTGACTGTTCGTAAAACAGTTTTAATATGTGCCACTATTTCTTCAAAATCAGCATGTGAGGTAATTGTTGTACCCGTGTTCTTAAGCACTTCACCGTTTTGAAATTCGATATTAGAAAGACTATACCCTGATTCAACAAGCGCATTCACTATCTCATTTTCATTCGTGATCGTCCCAGTATGATTTACGATTTGGATGCGTACAAGCTTCTTTATTTTGATAGGCGGATACGGCGAAGATCCTTTCTTTTCAAGAGAAAGTACTTTCGCTGTCCTTGGATCCTTTGATTCGTCGATATTTTGAGCTTTATACAGGGATCCCCATATGACGAGAGCCCGAATCATGAGAACCATTCCGATAAATAGAGCTACCCTCATTAGAGTAACTCTATTTATCATTCTCCTATATTCCGGAATAGTGTACGCAACATTACGATCTACCATATAGGTAATACTTACTTATTGAGCTTTGTTCTAACATCTGCGACAGCTTCTTTTACTTTTCCTTGAACTTTGTCACTCGTTCCCTTCCATTGATGTCCTGTCTTAATTTCGGCCTCACCTTTAATCTGTTGAGCAATTCCAGTAACTTTTTGTCCTGCGATATCTAATCTTGTTTTAATATTCATATTTTTTAAAATGTATATAACGTTAATAATTCTTACACCCCAAAACCTAACATACGAGCAACAAACACGAGGATTGCGATGACCAGAATGAGATGAATAAGTCCTCCACCGATGTGAAATGCGGATCCTCCTAACCATGAAATAACCAGTACAACTATCACAATATCTAAAAGTCCCATATTATGTTCACCTTCCTTTCGATAAGTTCAAATTTATAATGCTTCGCAATTGATTGATAACCTATAGACATAGTACTAACAAAGTTCATGCAGCACAGTCATTTCACTTTCTATTGTCACGTAATCTCACTCACACAAATGAAGTAAGGCTAAATAGTATGGTCGTTCCGGAGTGGTAATCGAAGCCACAAAAAAAGCCGAGATTAATTTCGGCTTTTTTTGCGAGTCCAGAGGGAGGGATTCGAACCCCCGTAGGGTTGCCCCGATAGATTTACAGTCTATTGCGATTGGCCACTCCGCCACCTCTGGTGAATCATTATTATACCACCCGCCCTCGTTTCAACAACATCAAGAACGATAGAGTATCATGCTACAATAGAGGAAATACGTTTTTTTATTTCACATGGATCCCAACCAGCCCATTGATATTCTCAAAAACCTGAGCAACTTCTTTACCCCAAGCATCACGAAGCTTCTCAGTTTTTTCCCATTCATAATTATTGCAATTGCCTCTCTTTTTATCGCCGTGATCGGACTCCTCTTTATCTTCTTGTCCGGAGGTTCGTTTTCTCCCTAAAAAAATCCCCCCGATTGCTCGAGGGGAACTTTTTTGCTGATACAGCGTGAAACGATTATGAGATTAGAACATGCCTGGCATACCGCCACCCATTCCTCCCATTCCGCCTGCTCCGCCTTGTGCTGATTCTTCCTTTTTCTCTGGAATATCGGCGATGAGTGCTTCGGTAGTGAGGATTGCTGCTGCGACAGATGCTGCATTTTGAATTGCAGTTCTGACTACTTTCGCAGGATCAATGATTCCCTTTTTGAACATGGAACCAAAGTCTCTCGATACAGCGTCAAATCCATACTCTGGACTTGTTTGTTGTTCAATCTGATACATCACGCGTCCTGGATCCATTCCGCTGTTTTGTGCAAGCATACGGATTGGTTCACCAAGTGCCTGATAAATGATGTCGACTCCGGTTTTTTCCTCCTCAAGGTGGAAGGTTTCTCGGAATGCAACAAGCATTTTTCGAGCCTGAAGATAGGTGGTTGCGCCTCCTGCGACAATCCCCTCTTCGAGCGCTGCTTTTGTTGCTGCGACTGCATCATTTACTCGTTCTTTCTTTTCTTTCATTTCTACTTCAGTTGCCGCTCCTACTTTGATGACTACGACACCACCTGAGAGCTTTGCAAGTCTTTCCTGGAGTTTTTCTTTATCGAAATCTGAAGTGGTAAGATCCATTTCTTTCTTGATCTGACCAATGCGAGCAACAAGGGCTTTTTTGTCTCCCTTGCCTCCGACGATGCGGGTGTTTTCTTTATCAGACCATAATTTGTCTGCCCGACCCATATCTTCGATTCCCACATTCTCGAGTTTTTTCCCGATATCTTCAGAGATTACGGTTCCTCCGGTTAAGATGGCAATATCTTCAAGCATGGCTTTTCGTCTATCTCCAAATCCAGGAGCTTTGACGACCAACGCATTGAAAGTACCACGCAGTTTGTTGACGACGAGTGTTGCGAGAGCTTCACCTTCGACATCATCTGCGATGATCACGATGTTTTTAGACACCTTGACTACTTTTTCAAGGAAAGGCAACATGTCTGAAACAGCTGTAATCTTTTTATCAGTGATCAAAATATACGGATCTTCGATCTCTGCTTCCATTCGGTCAGGATTCGTCACAAAGTAAGGAGATGCATATCCACGATCAAACTCCATTCCTTCTTTATGTTCACTTTCCATCTGCAAACCTTTTCCTTCTTCCACAGTGACCACGCCATCTTTTCCGACTTTCTTAATGGCTTCTGCAATCATGCGTCCGATATCTTCATTTGCAGCTGAGATTGTGGCAACTTGGGTAATCTGTGCAATATCATCTGCAGGGATTTTCTTAGCCATTTTTTTGACTTCAGAAATCACCTGTTCGACTGCTGAATCCATACCCCTTTTTAAAATCATAGGATTTGATCCTGCGGTCACATTTTTCATTCCATGATTTACCATTGCTTGTGCAAGGAGAGTTGACGATGTAGTTCCGTCTCCTGCAACATCATTGGTTTTGGAAGCGGCCTCTTTTACCATCTGGGCACCCATATTTTCAAAAGGGTCTGCAAGCTCAACATCTTTTGCGACAGTCACGCCGTCGTGAACTACCATGGGGGCTCCCCATTTTCGATCAATTGCCACATTGCGACCTCGAGGTCCAAGGGTGGTGACCACTGCTTTTGCAAGTTGGTTTACACCACTCGCAAGCTTTTGGCGTGCGTCATTTCCGTATATTATTTGTTTTGCCATATGTTTTTACGAATTGAAATTATAAATATTACTCTACGATAGCCATGATATTTTTCTGCTCAGTGAGAAGCCATTCTTCGTTGTCGACTTTCACTTCGTCGCCACCCCATTTTTTATAGATGACTTTTTGCCCAACCTTGACGACAATCTTATTCTCTCGACCATCTTCACTGCCGTACCCTTCTCCAACTGCCATTACTTGCCCCATTTGGGGTTTTTCTTTAACGGTATCGGGGAGAACGATACCTGATGCTGTCACTTCCTCACGTGCTAACGGCTTGATGAGGACATAATCAAACATGGGTTTGATGTGTGTTTTTCCTGCCATAATTCTGTTATAGTGAACTTATAAATAGATACAGTCTCAAATCAGTTTTCAATCTCTTTTTTATGTGAGTTGTCAAACTGGTCATGAGAATGCTAATGTCCTATTTATAACGAACAAGAAGAATTTTGTCAAGTGGAATAGTTGAGTGCTAACCAAATGGATAATCAAAGCGCTTTATCTGAAATAACAAAGCTAAAAGCCAAATTGCAATCAGTGCAACTTCCTGCTAATTTACTCGAAAAGGCTGAAGAGCAAATCGAGAGAATTAATCTGTCTCTCAAATATGGAGGGAACATGTCTCATCTGGACATCACGCAAAAATATATTGACTGGATAACGTCTCTCCCGTGGTATGCGGAGTCTCCTGACGAAGTAGATCTTGCACATGCAAAAGTATGTCTCGATAAAAATCATTTTGGCTTGGATAAAGTCAAACAACGTATTTTGGAGTATCTCTCAATTTATAAACTACAAAAAGAAAAATTGGGAGCAAAAACGATCAGTACCCGGCCTCTTTTTTTCGTAGGCTTGGCTGGAACGGGAAAAACGACATTTGCCATATCTATTGCTGAAACACTTGGAAGACAAATGGTGAGAATTCCTTTTGGAGGGCTAGCATCAGCAAGAGATTTGAGAGGACAGTCGAAAACGAGTCCCGAGTCTGAACCAGGAAAAATTATGCAAGCTTTGCGAGATGTGAAAGTGAAAAACCCGGTTATTTTGCTAGATGAACTTGATCGCATTACTCCCGAGGCAAGGGCCGAGGTTATGGGAGTACTTCTTGAGCTCTTGGATCCCAATCAAAACCAACATTTTGTTGATTATTTTATTGACTTTCCATTCGACCTTTCGAATGTGCTTTTTGTAGCAACAGCAAACAACACCACGAATGTCGCGCCTCCGGTTCTTGACCGATTGGAGCTAATCCAGATGCCATCCTATTCTGACGAAGAAAAAATCGCAATAGGGAAAACATATATTTTACCCAAATACATGAAGGCGGTAGGCGTTGATCCCAATCAACTCACTATGGACGAAGCACTGTGGCCTGAGATTGTTCGACCACTTGGGTATGAACCAGGAATCCGGAGCTTAGAGCGACTTATTGAAACGATTGTACGAAAAGTTGCATATAAACTTGTCGCGGGAGAAGGGAGCAACTTCTATATCAATGAAAATAACGTGAGAGAGTTTAAAACGTAAGTCTCTTACTTGCAGTACTGCTTGATTGAGTCAAACACTACGCCACGTGGCTGGATTTCAAATGAAACCGTTTCTCGTTCTGCAGGAAGTTCACATCTTGTGGAGAGTTTTTGATTGAGATTCCTATCATGAGTTGCTACACCATAATTGATGAGACAAAAATCAAAGTCCTTACCGGCTACTTCGATGATCCAAGCGCTTCTTGGACTCTCTACTCTTCGAAGATCAGGAGTACAGGTTTTGGTATCGATCGTAATTATCTTCTTCTCCACTTGGATTGATCGTGAAGATGATTCATCAGGTTTTGTTTTTGGCCTATCTGCACTATAGATCCAAAGCGATAAATTGAGAACGATTACCGCAAGGATCAGTACTCCAATTGTGAGTTTTAACTTTTTAGTCATAAATAGATGTACTCATTATACATCTCAAATAGCGACAAAGAAAAACCCTCTCATGTTGAGATTTGTCAACTTTTGAGAGGGTTTTAAGAATGACTATCAATTGTCGCGACGGTACTCTCCTTGCGGACGTTCCTCCCGAGGGCGTGCAATACTTGCCACGATCTTTCTTCCTTCAACTTCTTTTTCGTGCATTTCTTGGACCGCAGCTTGTGCTGACTCCGCAGTTGCAAATGTCACAAATCCAAATCCTTTCGATCTGCCGGTTCTTCGCTCTTCAATAACGATAGCTTCAGTAATTTCTCCAAAAGATGAAAAAAGCTCACGAAGTTGATCGTTTTTTATTGACCAGGGAAGATTGCCGACAAATATTTTATTCTGTTGATCCATGTACGTTACTCACCACCTTTCATAGTTCGAATCTTCAATATGGGTTCACACGAGTACTTTTAGTCGCAGATTTCAATAATATGAATAGAATTAGTTTAACAAATCGCAATAATACTCCAAGCTATTTGTCTCCGATCAATTGCACGATATTCTGATCTAAATCATAAAACGTGGCAAAGTATTTGTCGAATGTAAATGCCTTAAACGGTGGAGCAATGAACTCAACACCGCGACTTTGGAGCAATTCGTAGGTTTCTTGCACCGAATCGACCGAGAGATTAAACATGATGCGGCATTGGTCTTGATTTTTTCCCTTCACTTTTGAGTGTTTTCCAATCCAAAGAATAGTATCGCCAAGTTGGAAGTTGATTCCCGTATCTTTTGGATGATGTTCAGTAGATTGGATTTTCAGATCTAGCTTCTCTTGATACCAATCGGCGAGTTCTTGGTAGTTTTCAGACCAAATAAGAACGGCAGAAATTCTATGAATCATATGTTATGAGTATATCATTTTCCTTTTTTATACACCCACTTTATCCAAAGTTTCTGAATAAATGGGAGCGAAAGAGTTGAGAGCCAAAAACCAAGAGTTGGAACAATAGCGTTTAACCAGGGATCTGTTTGGAGAACAAATTGAAAATATACTCCTAAAGTAGTGTAAGTGAGACCAATGAGGACAATTCTTCTCGTCCATGAAGTCTCCCAAGCTTTGCGTGATTCGACTTCTCTATTGCGATTTTCTATTTGTGCGACTCGTTCTTCGAGAGACGATATATCACTCATAGAGTTTGGTGCTCATGTATCTGTGGCTCTTCATGATGTGGTGTATGCTTTCGAGGACATGTTTGAATACCCATGAGTTTATAGAGCCCGCAAAAGCCTGTAATCGCGGTAACCATCATTACAGCGCTAACTATTCCCGCAACAAGTTTGAGATTCCCCGTGGATTGAACCGCAATAACGAGCGCGATAATGGCAACGATAATACGAATGATCTTGTCAGCAACTCCGATGTTAGGTGAAAAATATGTATTCATACGTTTCATGGTACCATATCACAATTTCTTGACAAGGGGAAGAAGTTTTAGATTTTTGTGATAAGCTCTTCCTGTCTTTGCAATGGGAACAAGTGCGTTGAGAGAATCTCCCACCCCTACAATATCCATCGTTGCAATACGTGAATTGTACAAATTTCCTACTCCTAAACCGTCAAACAATCTTAATCCCAGTTTCGTTTCAGCTTCAACAAATGCTTTTACTTTGTCTGGATTCCCAAACCCGCTTGAAAGCATTATCCTTACGTCCGAATAACCATTGCTATTTAGTGTTTTTCGAAGATGGAAAACCCCTGAAATGGTTACTCCATTACCATACCAATAGTGTCCGGATTCGGGTCCCGATTCTTCCGCGCCTTGCATGAGGCACTCCCCGCTTGTGTCAACCCGAATACCATAGAGCTTCTTTCCGAGGACTTTTGCAACCGATAGCGAATCGTCAACTTCCCGGTTTCTATAGTCAACAAGGGCAATCCGAGGAATTTCTGGATTCATAATGCGGTCAAATGCTTTGATTGTTTCGACGACTGCATGCTCCGCACCATACTTCCATGCAACTATATTTTCCAGTGAGTGAGGAATTGATCCAACAGGTTCTTTTCCCATTGCATGCGCTCCCTTTTCTGTTGAAGCGCTCGTTGCACCCCCCAAAAACGTTGCTTTTGCTATTGCCTCATCTTCCTCATAATGCCAATGCCTTGCGCCAAAATAATAAACAGGTCTATCGCCCACCAAAGAAACAATCTGTTTAGTACGTTTGGTAATATCTGACAAGTCAATGCCATGTCGGTCATTCTTTCGAGTCGTTCGAAAGCTTATAATACCAAGCAGTATTGTTTAAAGAAAAATCACGTCTTGTGCTCTTCCTTCAATTAACAAAATCGTCTCTTCCGATACATAATTACTTCCGTCTTTAAGTGAATGAATAGTGCCACCATTCATGATGAGCGATGAGTTTTTACTGATAAACGCCACAGCTTCATCAATGCCATCGATAACACCTGGACCGTTCCTTAAAAATACTTGAGCCCGAACAAAGGGGTTGAGGTTTAACTTTTGTAATATCTCGAGTGAACGAAGAAAATATATGTCCGTGTAGGGTCTATATGTTTGAAACAACACCATGAGTAAAAAGTACTTTTGCAATGTCAAGCTCAACTCTCCAGGTTTTTCACACACAGAATAGTTGCTGCGAAATGGGGATTGTGCTTGCAAAACAGGCGTTGAGATATCCACGATATACCAGCCCACAATGCCGTAGGTCGATATTTCAGTCGATGGCGTTCACCTCGCAACCATGACAAACCATCCAAGCCATAGACGGTGTACCCCAACCGCTTCATCTCATCGATATCCCATCCTGAAAGATGTTCTTGAAGGTCTCCGTCTTCTTCAGAAAGTTGGGGCAAAAAACCCCGAGGTGTAACGATTATTACCTTCTTCCGAGATATGGATTCTACTTTTTTGAGCAACCTCAAACCATCTTTCTTTGTGAGGTGTTCTATCAAATCATACGCCACACACGCATCGATGGACTTTTTCCCGAAGTGAGAATCTATATGCATGACGTCATCCATAATGAACTCGTTATGAGTTTTAAGTTTTTGCGCACATTGGATATCTTTTTTAAACGCGTCAACTCCATAGGTATATACATTCCTTGGTAAAAAGCGGAGTTGTGAGATTCTCCCGCATCCAAGATCCGCAACACTGTCCATTCCCTCGAGATGATATATGAGTTCGCCGATATTGGTTCTCGGGGATGAAAAAAACGCAACCTCAGATGTATAATCGTACGATTTTCGCTTCATAATGATATTTTTGTATGAAAAACGTAAATTTCGATAGGAACCCAGCTTCAATGATACAATATTCTTGTGCAAATCCCGCTTGAAAAAATTGGCTATCACTTTCTTCATAAACCACTCTTAGTTGGAGGTAGGGCAAAGGAATACTATGGAATTCGAAAATCAGGAGATGATATTGATTTGATTATTTCGAAAGAAGATTACGAGAATTTGAAAAAAGCTGTATCCCAATCATACGGTAGATCTCTTTGGTGATTTAGGAATCAAAATACACGGATTTGAGCTATGGACTTCTATCACGCGTTTTGATTATGAATATCTTTCAGAACGAGCGCTTGAGGAGGAGAATATCAAAATCATCTCTTTGGAAAAACTGCTTTTTTTGACTGCACTTGCCATGGATAAGCCAAAATATCACAAAGACCTCGAGATGATTGTGGCACATATCATGAAAGAAAAGTATCCAGATATCATTATTTAAAAGTCATGGATCCTGAGTCATATTTGAATTCAAAGACCAATACTCCTTCTTCGGTAAAGAAATAAGTTGCGATTTCATTGATCATTTGTGCAAACTCGTTTTCTTGAGATCCTTCACAGAATTTCCTAGTTGACATAATTTCTCCGAAGGTAAGTTTCGATCCTTCAAATTGATACGTGGAAGACATCGCATTGCAATCTGTTTGGATTGTCACTTTCCCGTCCTGCTTGAAACTCAAAGCGAAAAATCCTTTTTGAGCAGGTTTTACAAGAGTATCGTCTGAATACTCCGTTTTCTCCCACTTCCACGTTTTCGTCATAAGAGAAGGGCGCGTTTGATCGGGCTCTATAGTGCGACAAACGGAAAGCGTTTTTCCTTTCTGCTCAAGAGTAAACTCGCCCTGATGTTCCCAAAAAGAATATTGTTTATCTCCTGTTTCAAATCGGGCTCCACTTCCAGAAGGCGAAGTACCCATTTCAAGAGTTTGTGACTTGGCATCTTTTACGAGAGTGAGAGTGAGGCGCTGGGCGATTCCTTGAGCATCTTTGTCTTTATAGGAAGCTGAGACGATGTACCCTTCGGTACAAGACAGTTCGACTATTGCGGAGTATTGCTTTGTATTAATTGTATTTTTTGTCGATGTTCCAAAAAATGATTGTACTGCCATATACACAAGTGAGCCTATTATCAGGAAAATTAACAGGAGGACTATTGGGTTTTGTACTATTTGTTGTTTGGATTTTTGTATTTTCATAATTAAAATAGTATACCTTACCGCTCGATATGCTTAACCTAGATTTTTTCATGTTTCGTTCGCAGGTAGAAGTTTCGTAAATCTGGAGAGAGCCGCTCGATAGCATATCTCAACGTTGTTCGGGACATTTCAGATCCATATCTATCCAAGAACGATAATAATGTGTTACGATCTTTTTTCCCCACTTCCCGCAACATCCAACCGACTGCTTTGTGGATCAAATCGTGAGGATGGGAAAGAAGTATCCGCGAGATTCGCAGAGTATCCTCGAGTTGACTTTTCCGGATAAAAGCCCATGTGGAAATGATCGAGATTCGTTGTACCCACAGATTTGAAGATCTCGCAAGCGAATCGAGAACGCTTCGATCATTTTGTTCTAAAAGCCAGCTTCCGATGACATCTCGGCAGGTGACATCAACGAGATCCCAATTATTGGCCTGTTTTGCATGGGTGAGATAAAATTCGTAGAGCTTTTGATGATCGATCGGACTCTTTGTGTATTGATACTGATATACCAGTATTAAAAATCCACACATGCGAACTTCGTGATAGGAATGGTAAATAAGTTTTTGGATTCCTTCGAAATCTAAATCGCGATATTTTTTTGCAATAATACGAATCTCTGGCATGACAATTCCCAAAAAAATATCGCCTTCACCATACTCGCCTATTCCTGTTTTGAAGAATCGTTGAAGGATGATCGCTTTTTCAGGATTGGCTTTTTTCTCGAGTTCTTTGATTACTTCGTCCTCAGTGAGAATCATTATTTCTTGAGATAGGTATATGTTTGCATTCCTAAAACGGCTCCGATCATGGGACCGATAATGTACATATATCCAAATGATCCAATTCCTAGAGCTACTGCCGGATTAAGAACTCCATTTGCGCCCATGAGAGCAGAAAGAGCAACTCCTAGCAGTAATGATCCTCCCACAACAACTCCAGAAAGTTGTGAAGGGGTTTTTCCAAAAACCACAGAGGCAATGCCAAAAGCAAAGAAGAACGTACCTATAGCTTCTCCCAACCCAATCATCCCTCCTTGACCTACTATCAACTCAGGAGACAGATTTAAAGAGCTAAGAACCATGAGTGTTGCCACACCTCCCAGCATTTGGGAGA
>CALESU010000114.1 GCA_937914905.1 uncultured bacterium | reverse complement strand
TGGAATAAGTCGATGAAATTTGAAGGAGCGACGCTTGTAGGGTCTGCTGTAAAACAAATAAGAGAAATATGGCATAAACATACTGTGTCTTCAGATCTCGACAAACTTGTCCCCGATGATATTATGGCAAAGATCTCACCACACATGAAGTAATACTATGAAAATAACTATCACATCAATCATTTTTGCTATCATATTACTGATACTCGTGAGTACCACTCGTGGAGTACCAGGCAATTTAACTTTTACCGACATCCGGGAACTTATTACGCAGGTCTCTTCTCCTTTTGAATCTTCCCATGAACGCGCATACTATGCAGTGCTATTATCTCTTGACGAACGTAACTCATTTGCCTTGTCTGTGAATGAAATGCGACTTGTTCATCCTGACGTAGGTATTCATGAAGGGAACTATTATATTTTACAGGCAGTTGGTACCCCACTTCTCTTGTACCCTCTATACCAACTCGGCAAACTGTATGGATTCTCGCAGTACGCTTCATACTTGGGGATTTCTCTTTTCACATTTGGAAATACGTTGCTTATCTATTACATCGTGCATAAAATTCTCAAAGGTACTTGGTACTTCGGTCTTGTTTCAGCGCTTACTTTTGTTTTTGCAACAAGCGCATGGGCGTATGGAACTACCCTCTATCAACACAATCCAACAACATTTTTCATGCTTCTCTCATTTGTTGCTGCATGGCAATATCAAAAGCACACCGTATGGAGTTTCCTGTGGGGGAGCATTGTCTGGTTATTCTATGCCATTGCAATCTGGATCGATTATCCAAATGCACTCTTTCTTCTTCCCACCATGTTTTACTTCCTGTTTTCGTCAGTTTGCATATCTAGAAAACTGAAGGAATCGGTTCGTGTTGTCGTCTACCCGATTATTGTACTCAGTTCACTCATCTTCTGGGGGATTAGTTTCGTACATGGATATTATAATTATGTCAATTTTGGAAGTCCTCTTCGTCTGAGTGGCTCACTCCCGTCTGTGATTCAGATCGAAGAGACAAAGCCAGAGGAAAAAAAGAATTTGGACGCACTATTGAAAGAGCTCTCAGAAAAAAAACAACCGATTTCATTTTTCCAAGAAGAGCATCTCGTCACTGGTGCGCAGACATTCTTTATAGATGATGACCGTGCTCTGTTTCTCTTCTATCCCATTCTTATTCTCGGACTCCTCGGCATCTTGATAAAAAAAAAAAAAAATGGGGAGTATGCCACAGTGATCGCATTCTCACTCATGAATATACTTGTGTATGGAAGTTTTGGTGATCACTGGGGTGGTTGGGCATTTGGATCTCGATTTCTCATCATCACTATGGCCATTCTATCA